>JAZUOR010000285.1:0-14574 GCA_045604745.1 Acutalibacteraceae bacterium
GGTGTTCTACAGCCGTGACTGGTGCGACAGTGTCTTTTACAAAAACACAGCATTTACCGGCAAACTCTATGGCGTTGACGGCCACTACATGAGCGTCAATTCGCTGGTAGTCAGCCGTGGCAGAGGGTTTGTGGATGCAGATTTCACCACCACCCGCCGCGTGGCAGTGATAGATTCGCAGGTGGCGGAGAGCCTTTTTGCCAGAGAGGATCCCATCGGAAAGACTCTGGAGATATCCCGCGAGCCATTTACCATCATTGGCGTGGTGTCACGCTCCAGCGAGTTCAAACCGGTGATTAATTCCATCGAGGATTATTATCTCTACACCGACACATCGGGCGGAGCCATCTACGTGCCCGACCGCGTGTGGCCTCTTATCTTCAAGTTCGACGAGCCGCAGAGTGTGGTGATCCGTGCTGCCGGTACCGATGCCATGGCAACAGCCGGCAAGCGTGCTGCAGATTATCTGAACACCAACAATCTCGGCAACATCGGCGACCGTGTGCTGACCTACAAGAGCGACGATCTGCTGGAGCAGGCTCAGCAGCTTCAGAGCATGAGCAGCTCCACCAACACCCAGCTCATCTGGATAGCGAGCATATCGCTGCTGGTCGGCGGCATCGGAGTAATGAATATCATGCTGGTTTCGGTCACCGAGCGTACCAGTGAGATCGGTCTTAAAAAGGCCATCGGAGCAAAGAAAAAGCGCATTCTGCGTCAGTTCCTTACCGAGGCAGCGGTGCTGACCTTCATGGGCGGCGTTGCAGGTGTGCTGGTTGGAATCATCATGGCATTCATCATCTCGGCGCTGATGGGCATACCTGTCTCAATCAGCGTTCCCTACAGTCTGATAGCGGTGGTGTTTTCGGTGGTGATCGGTGTGGCCTTTGGCCTCTTCCCGGCCGTCAAGGCTGCCAATCTCAACCCCATCGAAGCCCTGCGAAGGGAATAAGCATATGCAGAAACAAGGGACTGCGGTTCGGTTCAGATCCGCAGTCCCTTCAATAATTGCGTGTCACATGTTCTCGTACGTATATTTCTGCCGGTTTTCACGGCGCAGACTTGACTCATAGGCTTTGATATATCTCGGTCGGTTGTAGCGCTGTATGATTATGGGCGGGATGTTTACAAGACAGTTAAGCAGCGAAAGAGATATACCCCATCGGCTTGGCATGTGTACAGTGTAGAGAAAGCCGAATACAGCCGCAACACAGTGGGTGCTCTCGGCGACACAGCTTTCTTTCAGCAGCGTCATGAACTGTCTGCTGGCGGTGGTGGTTACACTTTTCTGAGGTATCCGCCGGCACAGCCGGTGAAGAAGCAGACTTGCGTTGGGCCATTTGTCCTTCCACATTTTCACACGCAGGCGGTCATAGATGGCTCCGTTATGCTCGAAGCTGCAGGGGCAGTAGGGGAAGCTGTTGTGATCAATCCAATTCCGGGGAAATATTCTGCCCGCGAGAAATATTGCCGCAGACATTGTGAGTATATAAGAAATATAGCTCACCGCGTCCATTCCGGTTTCCTCCTGTGCTCATATATTGACATTTATAAGTATTCTTAGCGCAGGGCAATATGAATATACCATCTGTGCCGCCGGCGGCGATGACTATTGTTCATTCTGTCTTACGTGCTTATACAGTGTTTCCTGCTTAATACTAATATTTGATAGAAATATTTAATTCTATTAAATATTAGTATAAAAACCTCAGCCGCTTTCCGCACCAAAGCAGCTGAGGTTTTCTGCGTGTTCAGTTGAAGGACGGCGGAGTGCCTTCCACTGAGGTAAAGGGGCTGTTTTCCGGTGAGGGCTCAGACAGGCTGAAATACATTTTCGCTGCCTTTGTGGTACCGAAATCGCGGTCGGAGCCGGTGTTCTGCACCTTGTTGAAGGCCTCGCGGAACATGGCGTTGTGCGCCTCCTCGCGGTTGAGAAGAAAGTCGATGGTCTGGCGCACCTTTTTGTCCTCAATCTGGCGGTACAGGTATTCGTACACCACTTTTGCGCGCTGCTCGGAGGCGATGTTTGAAAGCAGATCGGCGCACAGATCGCCTGTGACCGAAACATAGTCGCCTGTCCACGAATAGCCTGAGGCGTCTATCAGTCCCGGTGAAAGCCCGGTGAGCACATGGGTCTGTATTTCGCCGGCAGGCGTTCCGGACGCATCCACATCATGACCGTTGAGCATGGAGATGGTCTGCGCAATCATTTCCATATGCCCCAGCTCTTCGGCAGCAATATCAAGGAACAGATCCTTTATCTCCGGATCCCTGATGCGGAAGCTCTGGGACATATACTGCATGGCGGCTTTCAGCTCGCCGTTGGCTCCGCCCAGCTGTTCCTGCAAAAGGGCGGCATACTGAGGATTAGGCTTTTCTATTTCTACCGGATGAAAAAGCAGCTTTTCGTGTTTGAACATGACGATTACCTCCCGTTGCTTTTGACGATAGTGTTCCACGGCAGCAGGCAGATTATGTGCGTCGGGCAGAGAGATGTGTTTATTTTCTGCATGTTGTCGGTGCAGAAAAAGGGCCGTGTATCAGAAGTGATACACGACCCTTTTTGCGTTTCGGAACATGGGAATTATCCTGCACTGCGCAGGCTCCGGAACTGTGCGTTGAACAGATCTGCATACTCGCCGCCCAGCGCAATAAGCTGGTCGTGACTGCCCTGCTCCACAATGCGTCCGTGGTTGATGACAAAGATGCGGTCGGCGTTCTTGATGGTGGAAAGACGGTGAGCCACAACAAAGGAGGTGCGCCCTTTGAGTATGGCGGCGATACCGGCCTGTACCAGAAGCTCGGTGTGGGTATCTATGCTTGAGGTGGCCTCGTCCAGAATCAGTATTCCGGGGCGGGAGACCATGGTGCGGGCAAAGGCGATGAGCTGACGCTGGCCTATGGAAAGAGTGGTGCCCTGCTCGGAAAGCTCGGTGTCATAGCCCTTTTCCATCCTGCTGATGAATTCATGGGCTCCCACAGCCTTTGCGGCAGCCTCCACTTCCTCGTCGGTAGCGTCGAGACGGCCGTAGCGGATATTGTCGGCAATGGTTCCGGAGAAAATGAAGTTGTCCTGAGTCATAACACCCATCTGACGGCGCAGGCTCTGGACCGAAATATCTCTCAGGTCGTGACCGTCAATAAGAATGTCGCCCTGCTGTACATCATAGAACCTGCTGATGAGATTGACGATGGTGGTCTTACCGGCGCCGGTGGGACCGACAAGAGCGATGGTTTCACCCGGCTGAGCGGTGAAACTGACGTTGTCCAGCACACGGACAAAATTCTCGTCCTCATAGCTGAATGTAACATTGCGGAACTCCACCCGTCCCTCAATGTCCGGCAGCTCGCCGGCGTTCTCGCTGTCGGTAATCTCCGGCTGGGTGTCCAGAATCTCAAAGATACGCTCTGCAGCGGAAAGGTTGCTGATAAGCTGGTTGTAGAAATTGCCGAGATTGCGTATCGGGGACCAGAACATGCCCATATAGGTAGAGAAGGCGACGATGGTGCCGAGGCTGTCGATGCGGATATCCAGCACCGCCACCGCCACCCAGTAGAGGATGATGCTGCCGATTACCCACATGATGTCGATGGTGGGGCCAAAGGCATCTGACCATCGCACAGCCTTTCCGAAGGCGGTGACGTATTCGTCACTGAGATAGTCAAAATCCTCGGTGGTTTCATTTTCTGCAGAGAAGCTCTGTACGACCCTGATTCCGGAAAAGTCCTCGTGAGTGAAGGCGTTGAGATTGCTGCTCTTGCGGCGGTAGGCCTGCCAGCGCTTGTGCGAAACGATCTGCACCAGCCACAGACCTGCCATAAGAAAGGGCATGGTCACGATGGCGGCGAGAGCCAGCTGCACATTTTTCACAAGCATGATGATCACCACTGCCACAAGAGTGACAAGCTCAGGAATAAGGGTGGTCACGCCGTCAGCAAGCACCTGCTTGAGTGAGTTTACGTCGCCTATGACACGGGCGAGTATCTTGCCCGTGGGACGGCTGTCAAAGAATTTGAAGCCCAGCTTCTGAATGTGGCGGTAAAGCTGATCACGAATGGTCATGAGCACCTTGTTGGACATGACTGCCATGAGCTTCATTCGTACGCGTACGCCTATAAGATAGATGATGTTTATCACAAGAGCGACAGCGCCAACGACAAGCAGTCCCTTGAGGTCGCCCTTGTACACCTCTTCGTCCAGAGCGTACTCCACAAGCAGCGGATTGACGAGGGTGATGGCGGTAGTGACAGCCATCACGCACAGCACTGCTGCGATGGTCTTTTTATATTCGAGGAGATATTTCAGCAGCCGGGCGATAACGTCAATTTTTATCGACTGCTTCTGTTCCTCATCCTCTCGGAAGGAGTTGACGGACATTGTAATACACCTCCGTTTTGGGTGAAATAATTGAATAGTGAAGAATAAATAATTCAGAATGAATAATTGAGGTAAAACCATGCTGCGCATGGCCTGTTGTTATACTGTCAGACAACAGTATCAGCCAACCATATCCACCTCGGTGTTGTACTGAGCCACATAGGTGGCAAAGTAGCGTCCGCGAAGTGCCATGAGCTGTGAGTGTGTGCCACGTTCGGCGACTCTGCCATCCTCCAGCACGATGATTTCATCGGCATCCTTGACCGCAGAGATGCGGTGGGCAACGATGATCCTTGTGGTGTCGGTCAGCGCCTGCAGTGCCTGCTGGATGTCATACTCGGTTTCCATATCAAGAGCAGAGGTGGCGTCGTCCAGAATGAGCACCGGAGCCTTCTTGGCAAGTGCTCTGGCGATGCTGATGCGCTGCTTCTGACCTCCGGAAAGACCGACACCGCGCTCGCCGATGATGGTGTCGTAGCCCTCGGCAAGGCCATTAATGAATTCGGCTGCGCAGGCATCCTTTGCAGCGCTTACCATGTCCTCGTCGCTGATGGAGTTGCGTCCGCCCATACGGATGTTTTCGGCGATGGTATCGGAGAAAAGGAATACGTCCTGCATAACCACAGCCACGCTGCTGCGCAGCTGAGAGAGAGTCAGGTCACGCACGTCCACACCGTCCAGCTTTATGCTTCCGCCGGTCACATCGTAGAACCGCTCAAGGAGGTTGATAACGGTGCTTTTTCCCGTTCCGGTCATGCCCATGATGCCGAGTGTTTTGCCGGCAGGCAGATCAAAGCTTACGTCCTCAAGGATGGTCTTGTCGTCCACAGCAAAGCTGACGCTGTCGAACCGAACGTGTCCGCGTACCTTTTCGAGGGTTTCCGGTTTTTCGGGATCGACAATGACGGGCTGTTCTCTGAGAATGCGGCGCACCTTGCGGTCGGAGGCCAGAGCTGACGCGAGCTCGTTGCCCAGCCAGGCGATGCACCCCATGGGCCAGATGATATTGTAGCTGTATTCGACATAGGCCACAAGCCCGCCGTAGCTGAGCCTGTCGAAGATGATGAGCACGCCGCCGGCAATGACCACCAGCAGCACAAGAATGTGTGAGGCCATGCTGATGTAGGGCTGATGCTTTATCTGAACCTTGCTCAGCCGTATGTTAAGGTCGTAGTATTCCTGATTGTTGCGGCTGAATTTGTCGATCTCATGCTCCTCGCGGGCAAAGGCCTTGACCGTGCGCACGCCGGAGAGGTTTTCCTGTGCGATGGTGGTCAGCTTTGCGTTCTGCTCGCTTATGGCGTCGTAGCACTTATCCAGCTGCTTTTCCATCTTCAGGGCGATGACTGCCACCGTCACCATGACGATGAGAGGCAGAACGGTCAGGATGGGGCTGATGTTGAGCATGCAGCCAAGGGTGATGACGGTGTGAATGACTGCCTCGCTGATGAGCATTCCGCCAAAGCCCAGTATGAACCAGATTTTGTCAATGTCATCCTTGATGCGGGCCATGAGCTCACCGGTGTTGTTCCGGTCAAAGAAGCCCACGTCCAGCCGCTGGATGTGGCGGAAAAGATCCCGGCGCATGTCGCCGCCGATTCGGCTGCCCAGTATGTCGGAAAGATATTCCTTTGTGTAATTGACCACCGCGTGACCGATACCCACCAGCGCCAGCATCATGATGATTTTGACAAGTATGTCGATGCGCTCCGGCTGTGGTGCGTCGTTCTGAATGACCGTGTCAACGATTTTTCCCAGCTGTGCAGGAATGGCTGCGTTCAGCAATATGGCGGTCATCATCAGAATGCCCACAAGCAGATACATATACCAGTAGCGCTTCATGTAACCCAGCAGGCGCCGGAGATTTGCCTTTCTGCCCGACACATAAGCCGTCGGGCGGGGACAGGATGCGGTGGATTCAGCTTTCTTTTTCATGTTGTGATCCTCCGTGCTGCCGCGTATCGCCGGAGCATGAGTGGTTTGCTCCGGACGTGCGGCTGGTCGTAAGTTGGTTGTGATTGATATATTTCCAAAGCGATGCAGCCCATGTCATCCGACACAGAAAGACGACAAAAAAGCAGCAGTCGCTCACCGGACTGCGGCTTGCTTACGGTATTCGGGGACGCGTTGAGTGTACGGGCAATAAAATCCCGATGCTTTTAAACGCGTGACCCGGTAAACAAGGCAGAACGCCACACTTTGAGGGCATTATCAGCTGCGTTGATGGCGCAGAAATCCCATGCCATATTATTACTGCGATTAATGAAATGGAAGATATTGTTAGTCATGGCGTTCGCCTCCTTTCAGTTGATTTACGCGGTTATGAAACCACTTTTGCTATCATAATCTCATGTGCTGGATTTGTCAACCCCTTAATTGGCCGATACGACCAATTAAGCTAATAACAGATATTTCTGACAATATCTGCAAATCAGCGGGCGGCTCAGTTCTGCTCCCGGACCAGACGGGCAAACTCGTCGCCCCGTGCTTCAAAGTTTTTGAACATGTCGTAGCTGGCAGCGGCGGGAGAGAGCAGGCAGACCTTGCCTTTTGGGGTCAGTCGTTTTCCTGCGGCAACAGCGTCGGAAAAGTCGGTGGACACGTATATGTTCTGGCTGATGCCGGTCTGTTCGCTGCGTTCGGATATGAGCTGGTTGAGACGGGGTGCTGCCTGACCGATGAGCACAAGGTTGTCGATGTGCACGTCGAAAAGACAGTCGATGAGCTCGGTGTAGTCGATGCCGCGGTCCATTCCGCCCAGCAGCAGAGTGCCCACGTTGCCCAGTGAGCGTATGGCTGTGATGGCCGATTCGCAGATGGTGGAGATGGAATCGTCGTAATAGGTCACGCCGTCAAAGGTGCCGACCTTCTGCAGTCGGTGGGGCAGCGGCGAGAAGGTCGCCAGCAGCTCAAGGAAACGCTCGTTGGTGATGTCCAGCTTTTTGCGGCAGATGTAATAGACCACCGCGATGTTGAACAGGTTATGAGGGCCGACCAGCTGCGTGTCTGTTTCGTTCACGGTGATGGTGCCGTAGGGGCACCTGATGGTTCGTCCCTCGATTATGATGTCCCTGCCCATAAAAATCCGCTCGCCGTCGCCGGAAAGGGTGGAAAGGTAGTCGGTGTCGGCTATGTTGACCACGGCGAGGTCGCCGGGCTTCTGATAGGTCAGAATGTGGGACTTTGCTTCAATGTACTTTTCATAGGTGATGTAGTGGTCGAGGTGATCTTCATGAAGATTAAGCAGTACGGCGGTGGAGGGAGAGTAATCGGTGAACTCCAGCTGATGGCAGCTCATTTCAAACACGATGTTGGTGTGCTCATCTATCCTGTCCAGCATGTCAAGGCAGGGAATGCCTATGTTTCCGCAGAAGATTGTGTTTTCCTCCACGCCGGATATGATGTGGTAGAGCAGGGAAGAGGTGGTACTCTTGCCCTTGGTGCCGGTCACACCGATGACCTGATCGCGCAGCAGCATCAGGAAAAGCTCAGTCTGGGAATAGAGCCGTTCAAGGGGTACGTCGGTGCGAATGACGGCAATGCCCGGACTTTTCAGAATAATGTCAAAGCAGTCAAAGTGGGGGTCTTCCTCAGCGAGGTGAATGAACTCCACGTTGTCAAATTCGCTGGTGTCAACGATATTGTCGTCGGCGATCCATATGGTGCGCCGGGGAAAGAGCCTGCGCAGCAGGCGGCAGGTGGAGCGTCCCTCGCGGCCAAAGCCCCAGATGAGCATGCGTTCCTTATCCTCAAGAGCGGCACGAAGCGCACTCCATTTTGCGTCGTTCATAAATCGGTTCCTTTCGATGGTTTGTGGATAAATCTATCAGACCAGAGACTTGTAGAATATATCACGCTCAAGACCGCCGTACAGCACGGCTCGGCCTCTGCGTACGTATCCGCTCTGCTCGAAGTTGCGGGCGCTGTATTGATTATAAGGCGACACCGACGAACAGATATGCCTGTATCCCAGCTTTGATGCCTCGTCCTCCAGAATCAGGCCAAGTTTGCGCTGCAGGCCGTTGCCGCGATACTGCGGACGTACGATGACCAGCTTGTAGTTGGCGGTTGCGAGCATCTCGTCCCCTTCAAGACCGATCTTGCGTCCGAGGTTTTCGGGCGAATCACCGGCGATGTACAGTATTCCGAAGGCGGCCATCACCTCACCGTCGAAAACACCCACGGTTATGTGAGGCTCGCCAAGGCAGGATGCCAGCATTTCCTCCGTGTTGCGTCTGAGCAGGCGGTCATCATCAAGTGAAGCAAAGGCTTCCTCCTGGATTGCCAGCAGGTCGCCCAGCTGACCGATATCGCAGCGTCTGAACGTAAATTCCATAATCATTCCTCCGTCAAGGGCGGTTATCCAACATATTATACTCTACCTTCTGCCTGTTTGCAATCTCATAATAACTCTGTCCGGAGAGAAAAAAGCATGAATAAAACGCCGCCCATCGTCCATACTTGGAGAGCATAAATCTCCACGACGAAAGGCGGCTTTATTGAATGAAAAGACTGGAATTATCTGCCCTGCTGGCGCTGATCTTCTGCGCAGTGGTGTCTCTGCTCAGTGTGAAGAGTGAATACGATACGGTGCGTGAGAGTGTGCTGCGGCTGCACGTCCTTGCAAACTCCGACAGCCTGTACGACCAGGAACTCAAGCTGAGCGTACGGGATGCTCTGCAGGCACATGTGGACGAGATATTCGACGGTTGTGAAAACCTCGGACAGGCTGTGGAAGCGGCGCAGGAAAATGCAGAGCTTCTGCAAAGTGTTGCGCAAAGCACGCTGCGGGCACAGGGCTGCAGCTATCCTGTTGAAGTGTCGGTGGAAAGGTCACGCTTTGACGCCCGCACCTATGACGGCTTTACTCTTCCCGCCGGAGAATATACCGCCCTGCGTGTGGAAATCGGCGAGGCAAAAGGACGCAACTGGTGGTGCGTAATGTTTCCGGCGATGTGTGTCACAGGCAGGGATGCACAGAACGAACTGGAAACGGTGCTTACCGGCAGTCAGGTCGAGCTGCTGCGGGCTGATGGCTATGATATACGCCTTTGGTGCGTTGAATGGCTGGATGGGCTGCTGAAAGGATGAATAAAGCAAGGGGCGGCGTCACTGCACGTCGCCCCTTGTGCGCGGGTTGACAAAGGCGCACAGCTCACCGAAGGAGCGTACGTCCTTCTGAGCTATTTTGCGCTGAACGTCTCTCGGCAGGGAATAGTAAAGCTCATAGCTGGAAATGTCGTTTTCAAGCAGATCATCCAGTCCGAGTCTTGAATTGATGTTGTCGGTCATGGAAAAACCTCCGGTCTGATTTGTGCTGTTTCGGAATCGGTATATAGCGGAATCCAACGGCATGGCTCCTGTTTATTCCTTCAGGCGGTACTTTTCTCGGCAGTAAATAGTGTGCGCCGAAGGGGTCGGAAAATACACCTGCCCCAAGGCGGAAACAGGCAAAAAATATTGCAATAATATGCGGCGCGTGATATAATAAGCAAAATGCCTTGTTATACTAATCCCTAATCAAAAGACATTTCAAAAATACGAACGGAAAACGATGATTCTTGTTGACGCGAAGTATTTTTGTTAATGGTCTTATTAGGGATTAGTATTATGCCCTTTGGGTGATAAGGCTCAGCAACACACGAAAGAGGTAAGGCCGTTGAGACGACCGACAATCAAATTCGCATCAGCCTTTCTGGCTGTCATGATGCTGGCGCTGTTCATGCCTGCATCGGTTATGGCAGAGAGCAACACCACAACGTCGACCACAACCGGCACCGGAACGGACACATCTTCGGGCATTGTGGTTGCCACCAGTCCGAGCGAAACGCTGGCATCCATAACCTTCAGCACCGCGAACAGCAAGCGGGTCGAGGTGGGCAGAGCAGTCACGCTGTATGTCACCATGAACAATATCCAGGCATCTGCGTCTGTGGAGTTCTTCAGCTCGGACCCGACAGTGGCGCAGGTGGAAAAGGATGGCAGCGACCGCTGTAAAGTGCACGGAATAAAAACCGGTGAGGTCACCATCACGGCCAAAGTGGGAAGCATGGAGGCAAATTACCTGCTCTATGTCGGCGACGAATCGGTCACAGCCGGAGGCACTACCATCACCGCTGCCGATACGCAGGCGACTCATGCCGGAGACTTCGATTATTTTTCCGATAACGATCAGAATCGCCTCCAGCAGTACATAGTGGAAAACAAAACCAGCGATGCCGTCAGTTATCTGATGGGAATCATAGGTGTGGCGGTCATCATCGCTCTGGGAGGTATGGTGCTGTCGGTCATGTTCCGCAACCGCAGTCCCAGACTGAATCTGTATCCGGGTTCGCGCCGTCGATTCAACACCGGCGGCTACAGAGGCAACCAGCGCAAGCGTCTGCTGCCGGATCAGTACTACCGCAACAACAAAAAATACTGATGCTGAAAAATCAGCAAAGAGATTACCATTTACTTAATTTGAGAAAGAAGGGTCTTCAATGACTAAAAAAAGCACATCTGTAAGCCTGCTCATCTTCGGCATTCTTTTTATTGCACTGGGCGCTTTTCTCTTTTCCAGTCAGTCGGGTGCGGCTGTGGTAGCGGTCGTTGCGGCTCTGGACGTGCTGTTTGGCATTGCTCTTATCATTGGCGCAGTCAGGAGTCTGAAAAGCCACTCGGTGGAATCGGCTCTTGAGCGTGTGGCATATGAGGCTGAGGACGACAGCGAACTGCTGACCGAACAGCCTGAATATCAGTCGGTACAATCTGAGTCTCCGGCACAGAGCGTAGAGGAGTATTTCGGCAGAGAAAAGCTCAGTGAAAATCTGGTAGACGCAACGGTCGAACGTGCGGACCTTGCCGCCCGTGAAAGTGAGCTTCGAGCCGAGGCGAAGCGTGCCGCCGAAGAGGCTGCAAAGGCAAAGAAAATCGCCACAGATGCAATCAACGACGCAAAGCAGGCCGAAGCCGAGCTGAGTCGTGCCAAAGCCGAGCTTGCCGGCCTTTCTGCGATTGAACAGCATGCTGCCATGCATCAGATAGATGCCCTTGCCCAGATAGCTGCCGAAAAGTCGGAGATTGCTGTCCGTGAATCCCACAAGGCCAAGCTGGCCATCAAGGAGGCACGTGAAGCTGCCGAGCTGCACAGCCGTGCAATGGATGCCGCTGCCGACGCAATGGCGGGCGATGACGAGTTTGCAGAATTCAACTGATATTTTTACCCGTAAAAAATCTGATTTTCGGAGAAGATAGCACCAATGGGAAACAAGCAGGACAACATCCGCAATTTCTGTATAATTGCACACATAGACCATGGAAAGAGCACACTGGCTGACCGTATTCTTGAAAAGACCTCGGCAGTCAGTGCCAGAGACATGGAAAATCAGCTTCTTGACAACATGGAGCTGGAGCGTGAGCGTGGCATAACAATTAAAGCCCGCGCCGTCACAGTCAACTACAAGGCGGAGGATGGCAACGATTACGTTTTCAACCTCATTGACACTCCGGGACATGTTGACTTCAACTACGAGGTATCCCGTTCACTGGCAGCCTGCGAGGGCGCTCTGCTGGTGGTGGACGCCACTCAGGGCATCGAGGCTCAGACTCTGGGCAACACCTATCTTGCGGTGGATGCCGACCTTGAAATCGTACCGGTCATCAACAAGATTGACCTTGCCTCTGCCGATCCGGACCGTGTGGTCAAGGAGATTGAGGACGTCATCGGAATACCCGCCGAGGATGCACCGCGCATTTCTGCAAAGGTGGGGCTTAATATCGAGCAGGTGCTGGAAAGTGTTGTACACAATGTTCCCGCTCCGGTGGGTGACAGCTCCGCTCCCTTCAAGGCGCTTATTTTTGACAGCTACTATGACTCCTATCGCGGAGTAATCGTCTATGTCCGCGTGGTGGATGGCACTCTCAAGGCGGGCGATACCATCCGCATGATGAGTACAGGGGCCGAGTTCACCGTGGTGGAGTGCGGCTATATGCGCCCCACTCTGCTGGAGCCGGCAAAGAGTCTTTCTGCAGGTGAGGTCGGTTACATCGCCGCATCCATCAAGAGTGTTTCCGACGCCATGGTGGGCGACACTGTCACTACCGTTGCCAATCCTGCTCCCGAACCTCTGCCCGGCTACAAGAAGGTCAATTCAATGGTGTTCTGCGGTGTTTATCCCGCAGACGGCGCCAAGTATGAGGATCTGCGCGAGGCTCTTGCCAAGCTCAAGCTCAACGATGCCTCTCTGACCTATGAGCCGGAGACCTCCATTGCTCTGGGCTTTGGCTTCCGCTGCGGTTTCCTCGGCCTTCTGCACATGGAAATCATTCAGGAACGCCTTGAGCGCGAATACAACCTTGACCTGATCACTACCGCTCCCAGCGTTATCTACCGTCTGACCACTACCGACGGTTCGGTGATACACATTGACAATCCGACCAACTATCCCGATCCGGCCACCATTTCCATGTCCGAGGAGCCCATGTGTGACGCACACATCTACTCTCCCTCTGAATATGTTGGCAATATCATGGAGCTCTGTCAGGATCGCCGCGGCGAATTCTGCGGCATGGAATACATCACTCCCGAACGTGTTGACATCCATTATCATCTGCCGCTCAACGAGATAGTCTACGATTTCTTTGACGCTCTGAAGAGCCGCACGAGAGGCTATGCTTCCTTTGACTATGAGCTGGCAGAGTACCAGAAATCCGACCTTGTCAAGCTGGATATCCTGCTCAACGGTGACATGGTGGATGCACTGTCTTTTATTGTTCACAAGGACAAGGCCTATCCGCGTGCCCGCAAGATGGCTGAGCGGCTTAGGGACAACATTCCCCGTCAGCTGTTCGAGGTGCCCATTCAGGCTGCGATCGGCGGCAAGATCATCGCACGTGAAACGGTCAAGGCCATGCGCAAGGACGTGCTTGCAAAGTGCTACGGCGGCGATATAACCCGAAAGAAGAAGCTGCTGGAAAAGCAGAAGGGAGGCAAGAAGCGCATGCGTCAGCTGGGAACCGTGGAGGTTCCTCAGGAGGCGTTCATGTCGGTGCTCAAGCTGGGAGATGACTGATAAATGGCTAATTTTGAAAACGATTATATAATGCGTGTGATACGGGACATGGTGCGCTTTGTGTCAACCATCGTCCTTGGACGTACCGACCTGATGGTGGACATTGACACAGTCAACCGCGCAGAGGTGGGTACAGTGCCGCCGGCAACGCTGATGTACGCCGACATGCTCAGACTGCTTGAGCAGGGGGATATCAACGGTGCTGAGGACATGCTGTATGAGCAGCTGGACACCTCTGACACCGATTATCTGGAAGCCGGTCTTGCGTTCTACCATCGACTGACCGAGCTGGGCGATGATGTGCTGGAAGCTTCCGACTACTCCCGCGAGGAGATTCTGGACGGAGTACGCGACCTGAGCGAAATGTACGGTGTTGCCGGTCTTGACCAGTTTATCGGGCAATAACTGAATCAAAATATAAAATGCTGCTGCGGAACCGATCTCCGCAGCAGCATTTTTGTCTATTAAGGTTTATTTTGATCTGCGCAGTCCGCACAGCCATGCCATGAACCGGCAGACAGGCGTGCCAAGGCACATCAGCCGTATGAGCAGCTTGCGTCGGGCGGGCATGTCTTCCTGAGCCAGCAGAAGCTTTTTGCTCCGGCGCACCTCGCGTACAAACGGTGTAATGATTTCCCTGTCAGTGGTACCGCCGCGAATGGCGTTGTACAGGGCAAAGGTACTTGCCTTGCCAAGCCGACGGTCAACAACCGGCAGCAGCTCCGGCGCGTCCTTTTCCAGCATTTGCCGCACAGCTTTGTGGGAGTCTATCAGGCACAGAGAGCGTCTGGTGGCCTTGTTGATAAGGCTGTCACTGCGGAACCGGTAATGGTACAGAGCCTTGTCAAGCTGTCCGATTTTTTCTACGCTGAGCAGGCAGCGCATGGTGAACTCAAGGTCCTCGGCAACCAGAAAGGATGCGTCAAAGTGCATCAGATCTTTCATGGTTTCCATGCGGAACAGCTTGCCCCATGCGTTGGGAGTGACTACCCCGCCTTTGCCGTCGAGAAGACACATCAGCAGAGCGTCGTCTCTGGAAATAAGGGAGAACTTGCCGGTTTCGTCAGGTCGGCGGCGGGTGTCGTTTTCGTAGGTTCCGGCCACCAGCATGTCGCAGCCGTGTTCCTCCATGGGGTGATACAT
>JAZUOR010000286.1:0-7459 GCA_045604745.1 Acutalibacteraceae bacterium
GGCTTCTCCAACGGTCTTACGATCTCCCCGTCCTCGCTGAGCACTGCAAAAGCATGACAGACTTCATCCTCTGTATCAAAACCTACTGCATGCTTCACTTCTCTTGTCAGCCTTATTTCAGCTTCATCTGTTGTATCATACATACGGACCTCCTGCTCTCCGAACATGATTTCCGAATGATAAACTGTAGAATCTCTCTCGTTGTCCGGCTGTGCCCATCCATACTCTACTGCATCCGAATAATAAATAATGCATCGTTCCCTGCATCTAAATGCCCGCATATAAAGTTCCAGCGCCTCTTGAGTCTGGTTATTAAAACATAACTTCTGAATAAAGAACATGCATCCATCTCCTCCTAAAAAAAATCCCGCTTGTAAGTGAATTGCGCAAGCCGGTATTTCCTTAATCCTTAAACAGATGAATATAACAGTCGTATGCTGCAGAGCATTCTTCTTCGGGTAAATCTGTTTCTTTCACCAGATAATCAACCGCTTACTCTTTTGTTTCAAATCTCTTTAATACTGCTGTGACCTCTGCCATTTTATCCAGAGCATTCCCGAATTCCATAAGGGTCACACTCTTATCCGACGCAGCATACAACTGATATTTCAGCATTTTCAGAAGATTTGCATCTGCTATTCTCTGATAATCTTCGCTCTATATCTTCTGGCCGGCAAACAATTCGTTCATTGAAATATTCAATACATTACATAACTGCTCATATAACGACGAGACAGGCAGACAATATCCATTTTCCCATTTTGACACGGCTTTATTGGTTGTGTTCAGCCTTTGGGCAAGCTGTGTCTGTGTCATGCCTGCATTTTTCCGGCATTCTGCAATAAACCTTCCGATTTTGACCTGATCCATGTCATCACTCCTTCAACTGTACAGTATAGCATCAGATCATCAGGGATAAAATCCATCGGAAGTAGAATCGCAGATCAATGTTTGCCGGTCTGAATATTGAGAAGAACGCTGTCTTTAGTCACATTTGTCATCTATAATTTCAGATAATAAAGAAGAGATAACAGAGAATAATAACACAGAAACGCCCGCCAGCCACGGTGCGTTTTAGTATCTATTAACTATTACTTATTCTCTATTATCTCTTATTGATCACCTCAGGTGATCTGTGCCCCGAAGGGGTTGTTTATGGTGCGGACGGTGGGACTCGAACCCACACACCGAAGCAAAGGCTCCTAAAACCTTCGTGTCTGCCAATTCCACCACGCCCGCATATATTTTCCCGTATTTTACTCTCTTTCACGTTAAAAGTCAAGCACAGCCGCCCAACGACTAACTAACATGTATTTTAGCCTTACTATCATTTTTTGCACCGCCATGATGGTAATTGACATTTTGCCTTGCAACGGAAAAATAAATTTGTATAATATTGTCATACATTATCCGGAGGTAAAACTGATGAAGAGAATCATTTCCCTTTTGCTCGCCTTTTCTCTGCTTGCGTCCCTTGCTGCATGCGGAACAGAAAATGCATCTGTCTCAGGCAACACCGACGCATCCTCTTCTGATGTCGTTGAGGTAAAGGAAGAGTACATGCCGGACATTTTTTCCGAACTTCGCCCGGTTGAAGATTTTGCAGCTGTTGGAGTGAACGTGGTTACCAACGGCAGCTTCGATGTGAGCGAATTTGTCTGGTCACTTTATGAGGAGTCGGGCGGAAAGGCCAATCCCGGCATCAAAGACCTTGACGATGATCCGGCAAGCGAAGATAATGTTATGGCTGTGAATATTGAGGACGGCGGCAAGGTGGCTCATGCTGTGCAGATGTATTACGACGGCATTCGTCTCCATCAGTACGCAAAGTATATTCTGAGCTTTGACGCATGGTGCACCATGCCCGACAAGGTTCTTGAAGCGCGTCTCCAGTACAACGGCGGAGACTATCACGCTTACGCAATCATTCTGCCAAAGCTGACCGAAACCAAACAGACTTACTCCATTGACTTCACAATGACCGACGACACCGACATGGCTCCCCGCCTTGCCTTCAATCTCGGTCGTGCTCAGGACGGCAGCGAGGCTGATCTCGACCTGACCGATTACACTGTTTACATAGACAACATCAGCGTTGTGTGCACCGATAACTCGCGCGTTGACTTTGAGGCCACGGACGTAAGCCGCGACATCAATATCAACCAGCTCGGCTACACGCCCGATGCCGTCAAGACCGCCATATTCTGCGGCGATGCTATTGTTGATTCCTTTGACGTCGTGGACGGGAACGGAAACGTTGTCTACACCGGCGACATCACCGGTCCTGTAAAGAATTACAACGCACTGGAATACAACTGGTACGGCGATTTCTCCGCTGTCACTGAGCCCGGCAGATATACCATCGTTGCCGATAAATTCGGTGAATCCTACCCCTTTGAGATCGGAGAAGACATTTATAAGCAGCCTTTCAGAGATATCGTGCGCATGTTCTATATGCAGCGCTGCGGCTGTGAGCTCACTGCCGACCTCGCCGGCGATTTTGCTCATGCTGTCTGCCACAACACAGATGCACGCATTTATAAGACCGACAAATTCATCGACGTCAGCGGCGGCTGGCACGATGCCGGTGACTACGGAAGATATGTTGTCCCCGGTGCCAAGGCAGTTGCCGACCTGCTGCTTGCATACAGTGCAGCCCCTGAGGTATTTGGCGATGACTGCGATATTCCTGAGAGCGGCAACGGTGTGCCCGATATTCTTGACGAGGTACGCTATGAGCTGGAATGGATGCTCAAGATGCAGGACAGCGAGTCGGGCGGAGTATATCACAAGGTTACCTGTGCTGAATTCCCCGGTAATGTGATGCCTGAATTCGAAACCGAGGAACTTATCGTCTGCCCCATCTCCCGTACCGCCACCTACGATTTTATTTCTGTCATGTGCATGGCCTACAGCTATTACACCGAATATGACGCTGCGTTTGCACAGACATGTCTGGATGCCGCCTTCAGAGCATGGCATTTCTTTGACGACTCCGGCTATATCCCGCCCTTTACAAACCCCTCCACAATCAAGACCGGCGAATATCCCGACGGCAGCTATGCCGACGAGCTCTTCTGGGCAGCCTGCGAACTGCTCAACGTTACCGGAGACAAAGATACTTACCAGCCTATCATCGATGAGCGTATGAATCTCACCATCTCCACCGGCTTCGGCTGGGCTGACATGGGCGCATACGGTATCCGCACCTACCTCGCAATGGACGAAAGCAAAACCGACAGTACAACGCGCCAGCGTCTGCTCGACGCCTTCAACGCTGCAGCCGACATGGCACTTTCCAAGGCAGTGGCAGACGGTTACCATCTTTCCCTTGCAGGCACCAACTATGTCTGGGGAAGCAACATGACCGTTGCCAACAACGCAATGCTTATGCTCATGGCTAACGACATAGAGAAAAACGAACGTTATGAGTACTACTCCATGGAACACCTCAATTACATCTTTGGCGCCAATCCGGTTTCCTACTGCTACGTCACCGGATTTGGAGCCATCTCACCCACCGGCACTCACCACCGTCCTTCCATTGCTCTTGGTCAGACTATGCCCGGCATGCTGGTCGGCGGTCCCAACCGCAATCTGGAAGACCCGTTTGCTCTCTCCATGCTTTCAACCGAGGCTCCCGCACGATGCTACATTGACAACAACGCGGCCTATTCACTCAACGAGATCACCATCTATTGGAACTCTCCGCTGGTTTATGTCATGGCCCGGTTGTGCGATGTTGCGTGAGCTTAAACTTATCTGACCTCTGGCGCCGTCAGCACTCCTCATCGAGTGTCTGGCGGCGCTTTTTCTGTTGTTTTCTTACCGACAAGGGGTTATAATAAACAAAAAACACCACCCGAAAGGATTTTACTATGAATCTGACAGCCGGAAGCACACTGCACGGTTTTGAGATCACTTCCGTGCGCACTGTTGACGAAATAAACGCCAGAAGCGTTGAAATGCGCCACATAAGAACCGGAGCAAAGCTGCTTTGGCTTGATTCGGGCGCTGAGAACAAGCTTTTCTCCATCGCCTTCAAAACGCTGCCTGCCGACAACACAGGCGTTTTTCACATACTTGAGCATTCCGTGCTGTGCGGCTCGGAAAATTTTCCTGTCAAGGAACCCTTTGTCGAGTTGCTTAAAAGCTCTCTGAACACCTTTCTCAATGCCATGACCTTTCCCGACAAAACAGTATATCCTGTCTCTTCGCGCAACAACGCTGACTTCATTAACCTTTCCAGAGTCTATCTTGACGCGGTGTTCAAACCTGCTATTCTCACCCAGCCCAACATCTTTTATCAGGAGGGCTGGCATTACGAACCGAACGGCAAGGACGGAGAGATCATCTGCAACGGTGTTGTGTTCAATGAAATGAAAGGTGCCTATTCTTCGGTGGACCGTGTGGCTCATCAGGCGCTTTCCAAACAGCTTTACCCGGACAGCTGTTACGGTTTTTCCTCAGGAGGTGAGCCTGAACACATTCCGGAACTTACCTATGAGCAGTTTTTAAGTTCTTACCGTCAGTATTACCATCCTTCAAACTCATATATCTATCTTGACGGCAACGTACCTCTGGATGAGATTCTGACCATAATCAATGATGAATACCTTTCCGGCTTCAAAAGCTCCGCACAGCCGGTCGAACCTGCCTCACAGGCTCCTGTTGCCTCTGCTCAGAGGGTGTGCGAATATGAGATAGGCTCCGACGAAACCCCGGACGGCAAAGCACTGCGCATAAGCGGCAGTATTCTGTGTGACTGGTCAGATCGCGAAAAACAGCTGGCTGCATATATCCTTGGCCAGTATCTCACCGGCTCAAATGACGCACCACTGAAAAAAGCCATCCTCGATGCCGGACTCGCTCAGGATGTCACCATGTCCATTGACGACGGAATCGCGCAACCGGGCTATTATCTTCTGATACGCAACACTTCATACGAAAATGAAGCTCAGCTCCATTCGGTCATCACCACAACAGCACAGAGGCTCATCGACAGCGGACTTGATCGGGAAAGCCTTGTTGCCGCAATCAATCATCTTGAGTTCAATCTGCGCGAGGGCGAGGAACCCATGGGACTTGAGCGCGCCATCAATGCCCTCAGTTCGTGGCTGTACGGCGGCGACCCGCTGCTCTACCTGACAAACGACGAGGTGTTCACTACCCTGCGAAAGAAGCTGGACAGCAGCTATTATGCCGACCTGCTCAAAGAGCTGCTGATCGACAACACTCACACCGCTACCGTATGGTGCCTGCCCTCCTGCACTCTTGGTCAGCGGCGCACAGAAGCCGAAAAGCAGCGCATCGCTCAGGAGTGTGCACGGTGGTCGGACAAAGATCTTGAACGCATACTCCTTCTTAACGAATCGCTCAGTGAATGGCAGCAGACTCCCGATACCGCCGAAAATCTCGCAAAGCTGCCCTCGCTTGCATTGAGCGAGATCAATCCGGCTCCCGAAAAGCTGATCACCGAATCCGCTCCTGTCAACGGGGTCACTGTTCTCAGACACCCATCCACCGCAAGGGGTATTTCTTATATTTCCCTGTATTTTGATGCATCTGACATCGCTCAGGGCGATATCCCTGCCGCCTCGCTTATGTGCTCGCTTCTCGGCAAGCTGCCCACATCAGATCGCACAGTTTCCGAGCTTGACAGGGAAATCAAGACACACATCGGCAATCTGAAATTTGAGCTGAACGCCTTTGGCAGCGAGAATACTCCCGACAGCTGCAAAGCAGCCCTGACTGTGCGCTGCAGTATTCTGGAGGATGAGTATGACAATATCATACCTATTCTTGCTGACATTCTGACCAACACCCGCTTTGACCGCATTGACGAAATCAGAAAACTGGTTTCCCAGCAATACGACCTGACACGGCGTTCAATCATCAGCAGCGGACATCTGTATGCCCTTTACCGTTCTCTGTCCGGCTTCAGTGCTGAGTCGTCAGTTCGTGAACTTGCAGACGGCTATGAATATTACCGTTTTCTGCGCACCCTTTCTGCTGACGAAGATGCAATTGAACCCTTTGCCGCTCTGGCGGAACAGCTTGTCTCCAGGTTTTTCTGCTCATCCCGCCTGACAATCAGCATTACAGCTGACGGTATGCGTCAGGACCCGGAAAAGCTGATCAACGCATTTCCCGCCGGTTCAAAGAGTGCTTGCGAAAGCTTCGCACCGGCTCTTTGCGTACAGCGGCATGAAGCACTGGAAATACCCGCCGCGGTGTCCTTTGCGGCAATGGGACTGAACGTACACGCTCTTGATGCAAAGTATTCGGCTGAACTCAGATTGCTGGGTCACATAATGTCATACAATTATCTCTGGAATGCCATTCGCGTCCAGGGCGGTGCTTACGGTGCCGGTATGCAGATCACACCGATCGGCAACGCATGTTACTACACTTACCGCGACCCCAACGGCGGACGTTCACTCGGCATCTTCGGCAAAGCATCCGGTTTCCTGAAGGAATTCTGCTCCGGTGATGAAGCTCTGGATAAATTCATTATCGGCTGCATTTCACGTCTTGACCCGCTGCTTTCCGCAATGGACAAGGGCATCGCCGCAGACGGCAACCTGTTCCGCAATATAAGCTACGAGCAGCGTTGTGCTCTGTGGAGCAGTCTGATCAGCACTGACAAATCAAAGCTTCTTTCCCTTGCCCAGCTGCTTGACGGCATCGCACAGAACGGATCTGTATGCCTGATCGGCAGCAAGGATATCCTAAAAGAATATGACACACACGAATTTGCTCAACTGACATACTGATTCAGAAACACAGCAGACAGACTTCAGCCCGACGTCTGTCTGCTGTGCTATATTATCGCGATTTTCTGATATAAATTGCAGATATGTTGATAGCATCTCATACACGCCGCGTGATATACTTTACAGGTAAATGTATGGCTATGTCACAGCCGGGAGGTCACAATATGAGTTTTGCACTTGATAAGGAAAAAGACTACTTTGTCTCTGAAGGCGTAAATGTGATGGCATACGGAGACAACTATCCCGAAGGCCACCAGTCGGGCATCTGCATCATAATGCATGACCGCCGTATAGCCTCCAACGGTGATGTGCGCTTTGAACCCACACCCGGACAGTGGCAGCCTGTGCCCAAAAAGATCAGCCGTGATGTTATTCCGGATGAACAGCGCATCTGCACGAAACTCAGCTACCCGGTCAGCGAAGCCCATCTGAAAGGCTTTAACCCGCGTATTTACCCTGACTTTGAATTCAGCTATACAGTGAATGCCTCTGCCTGCTCCGACACCATAATTGTCACTGTTGATCTTGACCGGCAGATACCCGCAGAATTCGCCGGCAAGCTCTGTTTCAATCTGGAGCTTTTTCCCGGTATTCTCTTCGGCAGATCTTACATGATGGATGAAAAAGCAGGGATTTTCCCGCGGCAGCCCAACGGGCCGGCATTCAAGACGAAATCAAACATA
>JAZUOR010000287.1:0-13424 GCA_045604745.1 Acutalibacteraceae bacterium
TCTATTATCTCTTATCTATTATCTAAAAAAGGCTGCTGCAAACGCGAAATTTGCAGCAGCCTTTTGTGTTTAGTCTTCGTCTTCCCAGGCGGTAACGGGTCTCTTTTTATAGAACCACCAGAAAATCTTTCTGCGGAACAGATACACAGTGTAAACGAACCACAGGGCCAGGAAGATAATCAAGGCGGTCTTTGCGTTTTCGAAGGACTGACCGGCGAAACCGAGCAGGAACAGCAGCGGCGCAATCATCACCATTGCAGGGAAATTGGAGAGGATATACAGGCTGGATGTGGGAGTTCTCAGACCCGGATCCACCTCCTTCATAAGGATCATACCGTTGGAGGCAGTACCCGTCAGGGTGCCGAAGCTCATCAGGAAGAATTCGTGCTCAAAGCCCTTGAAGCACTCCTTTGCAACCAGACGGATGTAGATGTAGGTGACCAGAGTGCCGATCAGGCTGAGGATGACAATGGGCAAAACATAGCTCTTGATGTCGTTGATTTCAATGGCAGAAACACCGGCAACGATCATCAGATCGAAAGCAAAACCGGAGATTCTATCCATCTGGTAGTTGTTGATGTACTCGCGGTGCATCAGATTATGCTTGCGCAGGCTCTTGACTACAGCCTTGATCAGCATTGCGGCAAGAGATGCCCAGAGGAAGTTGAAGCCCCACGCGATGCTGTTTGTGAAGTCTGAAATAACGCCCAGCAGACACATGAAACCAAAAGAAAGTGCATATGCAAGCGCCACAAACCCTGCCTGAATGGAGAACTTATCCACAGACTCGTTGTCGGGAATTTCGTTGCCGTCAGGATTTGTCTGGTCTACAAACTTGCCGGAAGTGCTGCCGCTGCGCACGTTAAGAGTGCCGCGTTTTTTATGTATATTGATATAAAGCACGCCGAACACGGAAGCAACCACAAAGCCGATGGAAGCCAGAGACAGACCGAAGCTTCCGTTGCCTGCGAACTGTGCCGCAGGTGTGTTGGTGAAATTGATATCCCAGCTAAGAGCATTTCCGGGTCCCTGACCGAATGCCAGAGGCAGAATCAGACCGCAGATATAGGAAATGACATCATAACCGTAGCGATTGGTCAGCCAGAACATGAGCATCGTCAGACCAAGACCCACGGAAGCCTGCAGCATGTATGTGCCGCCCTGCAGCGCACCGAACTCCACAACCTGAGCACGTCTTGTCTTATGAGCGCTCTTTTCGGTCTTAAGGCTCATGGCGGCAAAGCCGATGGCGAGGCAGTGATAGGTGATAACCTGCATCAGTCTTTTGTCGACCAAAGCGAAACCGAACTGCTTGACAATAATATTTGTAATCAGCAAAATTGTACCGCCCAGAAGAGCAGACGGTATCAAACACTTGCGGAACAGAGGAATGGTTCTCCGAAGAATGTTGCCCAGCATCAGGAACAGCATCAGCAGGCCGAGCTGCACCATGAACGCCCAGACAGGACCGTAATTTGCCAGTGTAAAATCCCAGCTGGATGCGTAATCCATTAGTTCATCAACTCCATTTCATTAAATAAAAGTATAAACCAAAGTATAAACTTGCGCTCATTTTTTGTCAATAACTTAGTTGCTTCACGATTTGCTTTTTCAATATTCCTGATACAAAATACCAGCCTTTGCCTTCTGGCGGATAAACAGCCGTTTTCGTTGGCGGAGGTGGTATTCTGCATTATTTTATTGATTTATGATCATCGGTGGCGGGGTTATCAATGAGTGCACCGTGTTCAGTGAAGCGAGACCCGTGACAGGGACAATCCCAGGTATGCTCGGCGCGATTATATTTCAGAGCACAGCCGAGATGAGGACATCTTGGTGCGGTGGGTGTGAGCAGTCCTGCAACAGATTCAAAGGCATTGACGGCTAACTGTCGATGAAGAATACTGCGGGATGGCGAAAAAACACCGGCACGAAAATTCGGTTTGCCGCAAATGAGGTCGCAAAGGATTTCAGCCGCAGCCATCGCATTGGTCATTCCCCATTTATTGAAGCCGGCAGCCACATAAACGTCGGGCATGGAATTCGCATACTGTCCGATATATGGCACACCGTCCAGCGTCATGCAATCCTGAGTTGACCATTCCCCAATGATTTTGGCGTTTTTGTAATGCTTGCCGGCAAAAGTTTCAAGCTCCTGCCAGCACCCTCCCTGTTTGCCCGTGCGATGACCGCCTCCGCCGAGCAGCAGGATATCGCCATAATTTCGGAAGGATAAGCCGGTGTCCGATTCATCCACATACATTCCGCTTACATTCTGTGCATTACGCAAAGCCAGCACGTAGGAGCGATGCTGATAGAGCTTGAGAAAAAAGCCGCCATGCTTGTTGATGATAGGAAAATGCGTTGCAATGATCAGCTTTTTAAAAGTGATTATGCCGTGCTCAGTGACCGCCTTGTGCGGCGCAAGATGAACCACCTTGGTGTTTTCGAAAATCGGAAGATTTTTTGCCGTTTCGTACATGAATTTCAGCGGATGAAACTGCGCCTGATTTCTGATGCGCACTGCCCCTGCCGCCTCAACAGGAAGTTCATCAGCATAGGAAATCTCTGCTCTGACACCGAGACGGTCAAGCGCAGCAATTTCCTTTTCTATCTTATCTCTGTCGTTCAGCGAATAGACATATGAATCCTTTGTCTGGTATTCGCAGTCAATACTGCGGCAAAGGCGGGCATATTCCTTGCATGCGCAAACCTGTGCCTCCAGATATAGCCGTGCTTTATCTTCGCCAAAGCATTTTATCAGCTTATCATAGATCAGGCCATGACCGATGGTTATTTTTGCTGTGGTGTTTTTGGTTATGCCGCTGCAGATTCCTGAAGCTTCAGCAAGGATGCAATCCACACCTGCGTTTTTCAGCTTGTAAGCGCATAAAATACCCGCGATACCGCCGCCTATTATCAGCACATCGGTGTTTTGGTCTCCATCAAGCGGTTTGAAGCTCACACGCGGTACATTGTTTTCCCATATTGATTCCATGACTATGCCTCCGGTTTATAGCAGGATTAGTGTTTGGAGTTTTTCGGGCGATATGCCTGAAATATTGATCGGCTCAAAAACCATGAGCCGCCTTTTCCAATATTCCACCGCAGAAGGCATATATCCATAAGTTCTGCAGGCATAAATTATGCAGCTGTGTATTTTTTCGCAACAACAGGTTAATTAACAAAATTCAAACATTTCTGATTTAAAGACGGTTCATGTTATGGTATAATGCATTCACTTCTCACGGGAACATCCCGCGGGATATGAATGACTGCATGATATGGTTGTGTTATTGATATGAAAGCCAGGAAAATCGCAACGCTTTTTGCTGTTTCAGCGGCTGCGCTGTATGCTGTAAACATTCCTCTGAGCAAGGTTCTGCTGGAAGTCGTCTCTCCCACTATGATGGCGGCATTCCTGTATCTGGGTGCAGGTCTTGGAATGTTCCTGTGCGGAAGGTTCACAGGAGAGCCGGGAGAAAAGCTTACAAAGGCAGAGCTGCCGTATACAATCGGTATGGTCGTGCTGGATATCGCTGCGCCCATTCTGCTGATGTTTGGATTGGAGCACACCAACGCCGCCAACGCCTCTCTGCTGAACAACTTCGAGATCGTTGCCACTTCACTGATCGCCTTTTGGTTGTTTGGCGAAAAATTATCCCGACGTCTTTCTGTTGCCATCGTTCTGGTGGCAGCTGCCAGCATTGCCCTGAGCTTTCAGGGAAAAGGCAGTTTTCAGTTCAACACAGGCTCTCTGCTGGTGTTGGGTGCAGCCTGCTGCTGGGGTCTTGAGAACAACTGCACACGTATGCTCAGCAATAAATCCTCTGTACAGATTACCGCCATCAAGGGTATTTTTTCGGGCACAGGCAGTCTGATCGTTGCTCTGTGCGTTGGTGAACCGATTCCCGGCATTCTCCGGATCGGTGTGATTTTGCTGCTTGGCTTCGTTGCCTACGGTCTTAGCATCAACTTCTACATCAAGGCCCAGAAAGACCTTGGTGCAGCAAAAACCAGTGCCTACTACTCTCTTGCACCGTTTCTTGGCGTTATCTTCGGCATCCCGCTGCTGCGGGAGCGTCCCGGAATTCAGTTCTACGCAGGGCTTGTCATTATGATCGTCGCTACTGTGCTGATGGTGAAAGATACCATTTCCCTGCAGCACACCCATGAGCACTGCCATATCCACACCCACGAACACCGGCATGGCGATCTGGTGCATACCCATGAGCATACGCACATCCACAGTCACCCACACACTCATGGAAAAGACGAAAATGTACACAACCATCACCATGATACCATTGAAGGGCATCAGCACGCACACGCAGTATGAGCAAACAAACAGTTTCCATCCTGAAAGATCACTATGGATCCAATTGCTGTGTAATAACCTGCCTTTTTTGCAAAACATCCATCATCTGCCCGACGGCAGGAGATGGATGTTTTTTCGCCCAACGCAGCACCGGCATAAATCTGCATAATACTCCAGAGGAAAATGCTTAAATTATCCCTGTTTACAACTCAAAAAAATAGGTTGACCGGCAACATATTCTATGATAGAATAGCCCTAATCGAAATGAGTGGTGGAGTCTGTCATAAAGCATTTTATGCTTTATTTGTTTTGATTGATCGAGTCTTTTCATGTATTCGAGCATCGAAAAAGGTTTAATTTTCTGCAGAATCTGTTGTTCTCCGGATATTAGACGGTTTGACAGGACAGCCTTTGTTCTGTCTATTTTTATGCCCGAAAACACGTTGGGCATCTGTACGCGCAAGCCTGGACAGCTCAAGAGAAATGAAGTATCCCGTTCTATCCCTCATTACGGTAAAAAATTTATTACAAGGAGATGTAACCATGGAATCCCTTGCACCGTTCCTCGCGTTGTCTTTTCTCACAGCCGTTCTTGCGTTTGCCTATGCGGCATACCTGTACGTGTGGGTAAAGAAAAAGTCCACCACCAACGAGACCATCAAAGACGTATCTCTTCTCATCAAGGAAGGCGCCAAAACGTTTATGGCCCGTGAGTACAAGATTCTTGCTCTCTTCGCTCTGGGTCTTGCCGCTCTGATCTTTGTTTTCCTTCCCACCCCGTTCTGGAAGGAAGGCGCAGATATTTCCAAAAATATCTACATGGCCGTCGCTTACATCATCGGCACCGTTCTTTCCGCCATCGCCGGCAGAATCGGTATCATGGTAGCTACCCTTTCCAACGGCCGCTGCGCAGAGGCTGCCCAGAAGGGCATCAAGCCTGCGTTCCTTGTTGGCTTCCGAGGCGGCGCTGTCATGGGTCTGCTGGTCGTCGGCTGCGCTCTGTTCGGTGTTTCTGCCGTTCTCTGGTTCGTCGGTGACGCTTCCATCCTGCTCGGATTCTCCTTCGGTGCCTCTTCCCTTGCTCTGTTTGCAAAGGCCGGCGGCGGTATCTTCACCAAGACCGCTGACGTTGCTGCTGACATTACCGGTAAGGTAGAGCTCGGCATTCCCGAGGATGACCCCCGTAACCCCGCTGTTATCGCCGACAACGTCGGTGACAACGTAGGCGACGTTGCCGGCATGGGCGCTGACCTGTTCGACTCCAACGTGGCTGCCATGGTTTCCGCTCTGGTTGTCGCACAGTCTCTCGGCGGCGACTTTGCCAACACCGAAATGGTCTTCTGCTACTCTTTCCTCGGCTTGCTGGCTTCCATGATCGGTATTGCTCCCGCCCGTATAGGCAAGAAGGGCACTCCCACCAAGGCCCTCAACGCCTCTACATATGTCACAACCGGCATATTCCTTGTTCTTTCTGCGGTCGCCACCGCTCTTATCCCCAACTTCTCCTGGAACATCTGGGGCGCCTCCGTTACCGGTCTGCTTGTTGGCGTTATCATCGGTCTTGCTACCGACTACTTCACCGACGACAGCAAGCCTATTGTCAAGAAGGTTGCCCACGCTTCCGCTTCCGGCCCCGCCTTCACCATCCTCTCCGGTACCGCTTACGGCTTTATCTCCGCTCTGCCCGCAATGGTCGGCATTGCAGTTTCCGCTCTGGTCGCTTACAAGCTCTGCGCACCCATGGGTGACGGATATGCCATCTTCGGCATCTCTATGGCCGCTGTCGGTATGCTTTCCACCGTTGCTACCATCATTTCCAACGACGCATACGGTCCCATCGTTGACAACGCTCGCGGTCTTGCCGAAATGGGCGGCCTGGGCGAAGAGACCATCAACATCGCCGACGAGCTCGACTCCGCAGGCAACACCGTCAAGGCTGTCACCAAGGGCTTTTCCATCGGCGCTGCCGGTCTGACTGTTATCTCCCTGCTGGGCGCTTTCATGACCGAGGCCAACGCTGCCATCAGCGAGGTCGGCGGCGAGCTCATCACCGGTTTCGACATCATGGATCCCATCGTATTCTTCGGTGTTCTCATCGGTGCAGCAATTCCCGCAGTATTCTCTGCCATGCTTATCCTCGGCGTTGACAAGAACGCCCAGAGAATGGTTACCGAAATCCATCGCCAGTTCAACACCATTGTTGGCCTGCGTGAAGGTACCGCAAAGCCCGACTATGACAAGTGCATCGATCTTGCCACCTCCGGCTCTCTGCGCGAGCTGCTTCCTGCCGGTCTGGTTGCAATTCTTTCCACTGTGGCTGTAGGCTTCATCGGCGGCCCCAAGGCCATCGGCGGCTTCCTGCTGGGCAACATTGTCTCCGGTCTGCTCCTTTCTCTGTTCCTGTCCAATGCCGGCGGTCTTTGGGATAACTCCAAAAAGTACGTTGAGTCCGGTCACGAAGGCGGCAAGGGCAGCGAGGCTCACAAGTCTGCTGTTATCGGTGACACCGTAGGCGATCCTTACAAGGATACCGCCGGTCCTTCCATCAACACCCAGATCACCGTTATCTCCCTTGTTTCTTCCCTGCTTTCCTCTCTGTTCGTAGCATTCTCCATCTTTGGTTAATAAGCAAAGAGCCGAATCCTTCTCCTTTCGGAGCGGGATTCGGCTCTTTCTTTATTGCGGACTCACCTGCTCTTTCTTCCGCAGAAAAATATACAACAATCGCGAAAGAATAACACATTACTTTCGTCCCGTTCTGTGCTATATTACTTATACTAATTCCAAATTAATTAGTGCTGCACTATGTGCTACACAGGCACAATCGCCCGGACAACCAAATAATCGCAAAGGAGATGAGATCATGGCCGACATCAAGGACGATCGTTCAGAGCTTCTGCATTACGACAATCCGGAGTTTCAGGTGATGTTCCGAAAGAATCATATACCGTCATGCTGCATTTTTTCTGATATGTCCGTTCACTGGCACGATGAGGTTGAGTTCATCTATGTCATTTCCGGAAGCGTCGGCTATCTTGTCAACGGCGAAACGTTAATTATCCCGCAGGGGTACGGTTTGTTTGTCAACTCCCGTCAGCTGCATCTTATCCTTCAGAACGGACAGGACTGCATTCTTTATTGCCTGATTTTTCATCCTGCTATGCTCTGTTCTTCCGCTACCGTTGCAAAAAGTGTTTCCGATATTGTATCCGGTGATATTCCTTACATTCTGTTCGACGGCTCGGATGATGAGGGGAAAAAGATGCTCGATAACATCGCTTCCATTCATGGCCTGTCTGACGACACCGGCGGTCAGCTCGACACCATGAGTGCTCTTTACGGAATATGGTCCGGACTTCACCGCAAGGCGAATGTTGCCTGCCGGAACGATTCCATCATCAGCGGCGATCTGGTTGTCATCCGGCAGATAATGCTCTTTGTGCAGGAGCATTTCGCGGACGACATCACTCTTGACGATATCTGTCTTTCCGGAAACGTGGGTAAAACCAAGTGCAGCAGTCTTTTCAAAAAATATCTCAACGCCACCCCAATGGGATATGTTCGTGATTATCGGATAGAAAAAAGCATAAAGCTCATGGACGCTGGAATGACCATCTCCGAGGCGGCTGACAAAACAGGTTTTTCCGATCTTTCACATTTTTCAAAGGTGTTCAGGTCAAAAATGAACATAAGCCCAAAGGAATATATGGAGAGCCGCAGGAGGGACGTCCAATGAACATCTTCGGCGTATACGGCTATGTGATCCGAACCCGCATAATACGCAGCCTTGCATATAAATTCGACGTCTACGGCAACATATTAATGCAGACGATTATTATGACGGCAAACGCTTTTTTCTGGCGTGCGCTGTACCGCAATTCACAGGTCAGTACCGAGGCAACGGCCGACGATATGCTCACCTATACGGTCATTTCCGCTGCCATTTCAATCATTCTGTCCACAAACGTTGAAAGACGAATCACTCAAAGCGTTCAGAAGGGCAGCATCGCCATCGACATGCTCCGGCCTGTCAATATTTTCGCGGTGTTCTTCGCCGAGGATATCGGTGCTCTTATTGCCCTTGTGTTTCAGAATCTGATACCTGTGCTCGCAATCGGCTGTGTAGTTGCCCGACCGCCGATACCGGCTTCGTCCTCCTCCTTTGCGCTTTTTCTCATCAGTCTTTGTATGGCTTTCTTTATCAACTGGCTGCTTGCTGCAGTTTTCGGTATGTGGTCCTTCAAGGTGATCAACATGGACTCACTCATTCAGGTCAAAAAGCATCTTATCCGCCTTTTGTCCGGAAGTATTATCCCCATCTGGTTCTTTCCGCAGGAGCTTCGCTCCGTTCTTGAACTCCTCCCCTTCGCCTACCTCTATCAGCTGCCGCTTGACTTTTTCATAGGTCACTACGACGCGCAAAGCGCTGTGCGCGGGCTCGCCGTTCAGGCTTTCTGGCTGATACTGCTGTGGCTGGTTTTTCTCCTGCTGCAAAAAAAGGTGACCCGGCGACTTCTTGTTCAGGGAGGTTGATTCTGTGAAAACACTCAAACACTATCTTGACGTAACACTGGGCTGCATCCGCATGGCCTTTCTGACAATTGTGGAATATCCTTCCGCTGTGGCGGGCTGGCTGATCTCAAACCCTCTTCAGTTCATTGTCGGCTTTGCTTCAATTCGCTTTGTCGTTCTGGAATTCGGCACCATCAACGGCTGGGATGGCGGTCAGCTTGCTTTTCTGTACGGCATTTCAGTGCTGTCTCACGCACTGTCCATGATTTTCTTCGTGCAGGGCTGGTTCATGGGATATTATGTGATCGACGGCGAATTTGACCGGTATCTTACCCGCCCCATGTCAGTAATATATCAGTTTTTCTTCACGCAGATCAATGTGTTCGGCATCACCGACCTTGTGCCCGGTCTGATCGTGTTCTTCTACGGCTGCCGTCAGGTTTCCTTTGTATGGAGCCTTCGCAACGTGCTTATGCTGCTGGCTCTGCTTGCCGGGGCAACTCTCATTCGCGGCGGTATATATATCATGATAGGCACCACATCTTTCTTCACCCGCAGCATAAATGACTTTGGCGGATACACTCAGGAGATATTCGACAAAACCACCATGTACCCTCTTTCCATGTATCCGGAATCGGTTCAGTTCCTGCTCACTTATATCATCCCAATCGGCTGGGTCTCGTTCTTCCCCGTGTCCGGGCTGCTTGGCAAGGATTTTCCCGCTGCACCTCTTGTCACGCTGATTATCGGAATAGCAGTTCTTTCCGCTGCTGCCGCCATATTCAAGCTGGGACTCAGAAGATACGAAAGCGCCGGCAGCTGAGCACATACTGTGAATTGAGACAGCTCTGAAAGAGAGGCAATTAATTTTATGATAGAGATAAAGGACGTCAGCAAAACCTATCACTCCGTCAGTAAAAGCAAGGGTGTTTCAGGCGCGATCAAAGGTCTTTTCAAAAGGGAGACCACTCTTATCCGGGCAGTGGATCACCTGAGCTTTAACATCGATGACGGAGAGATGGTTGGTTTTATCGGGCCGAACGGTGCCGGGAAAAGCACTGCCATTAAAATGATGTGCGGCATACTTACTCCCACTGAAGGAGAGATTCTTTTTGACGGACGGAATATCACCGAACACCGCAAGGAGGTCGTTCAGAACATCGGTGTTGTTTTCGGACAGCGCACTCAGCTAAACTGGGACCTGCGGCTTGGCGAAAGCTTCGAACTGCTCAGACGCATATACCGCATTGAAAAAACTCAGTACGAAAGCACTCTGCGTGAGCTTGACAGCATTCTGGGCATAAACGAGCTCATGGACAAGCCCGTGCGCCAGATGTCTCTGGGCCAGCGTATGCGCGGCGACCTTGCTGCCGCTATGCTCCACTCGCCCAAGGTGCTTTTTCTCGACGAACCCACCATCGGACTGGATGTTGAGTCGAAATATTCTCTGCGCCGCTTTGTCAGAAGTATCAATGAGCAGCGAAACACCACCGTTCTCCTCACAACCCACGACCTTGGCGACATCGAGCAGCTTTGCCGGCGGATAATCATCATCAATAAAGGCCGGTTGATGGAGGACGGAGATCTTGGCAGGATCGTGGAACGCATCGCGCCGTATCGCACACTCAGAGTTGAATATTACGACGAAAGCTGTCCGACTCATGAGCGCTGCGAGCTGATTTCCCACAGGAACAACATCGCGGAATACAGGTTCAGGAAGTCAGAAATCACTGCTGCAGCTCTTATCTCCGAGCTCTCCGGACACGCACTCATCAAGGATCTCTCCATAGAAGAAGCCGGCATAGACGACATAATAAGAATAGCATACAACCAGAATGATGCTGACGCTGTCAGTGAATAAAAAACCGCGTAAAGAAGGAGTATTGTCATGACTGAAACCAGCAAAGCTTTTGATTCAGAGAATTGCGCCGAGGAAATTATGCCGACCGAACCGCAGGAGTCGGAATCATCTGATGTATGTGATTCCCCTGTTGAGGCTGAGGATGTTCCGGAGAGCGAGCCGCTCGTCTGTCCGGATGACCTTTCCGACCTTGAATTTGACAGATATTACGCATCTGTAACCATACCCGATTTCGATGATATCCCGGATGACGATGAGCGCTACATATCCAACTCCAGCAGAATGCGTGCCTTTCTTCAGGAAAAAGACACGGCAGAATCCGTTGCCAAGGCTGCTCCACCGGCAAAGAAAACAGTGCGCAGCATGGTAAGCAACTTTATCTACTACCACAAAATCATCAGCATTCTTGTCGTCATTGCCGTTATAGCTGCCGCTGTCTGGGGTGTTCGCGCTTATACTTTCAGCCGCATTGACTACAATATCGGCATCTATACAGAAGACACCGATTTTTCGCCGGAACAGCTTTCTTCAATTGAGCAGTCATTTGCCGGCTGCGGAAAGGACATCAACGGCGATGGAAAGGTGGTCGTCAGAGTCCGCGCATACAATCCGGTCGGAGAGGGTATTTTCCGCTTTTTTGTCAAATTTTATTGTATGGAGCGTGACGTCTACAGTGATGTCAAGCACGGACGCCGCCTTAACGACATCCTGATAACCGACGAAGCTTTAGGTAACTTGCTGCAAAGCCGATACAGCACCAACTTCTTTGACCGGCTGGACGGTGATGAATATTGGCTTCCCCTCAGCAGCTCCGTTCTGCCCGAAGATATTTCATCCGAGCTCGGTGTCATGCTGCTCAGCAGCAACATATACACCGAAAGGGAAACCGCTGTAATCAGATACAGCCACGCACGTGACCTTCTCAACGAAATGAACAGGCAAGGCAAAATCCAATAAGCCCGCTCCGGCGGTGCACTGCGAAATTGCCGACGGACGCCGCCCTCCATCTGACCCGATCATGTTAATCCGGCAGATGGAGGGCGGTTCATTTCGGGCAAAAACAAATACACCTTTGCCCTGCTGCAAGGCTTGAAGTTTGTCCGCAGTCGGGTTATAATGGGTCGAATACACAAAACCGAGGTAAGCTTAATCATGTCTGATCTTGTTTCCAGATACAGCGCGGCCAAGAGCCGCATAATGAACGCCGAATTTGCCCGGATGAATGACCGTCAGCGCGAAGCGGTCTTTACCACCGAAGGTGCCGTGCTCATTCTCGCCGGTGCAGGCAGCGGCAAAACCACCGTTCTCATCAACCGCGCAGCTAATCTTCTGCGCTACGGCAAGGCCGCCCAGTCTGACCGCACCCCTGCCGGCCTTACCGAGAGCGACGTTCTCTTTCTTGAAGGGTACAGCCCATCTGCAGAGCATTCCGAGGAGGACAAAAACCGGGCAGCACGTCTTATCGCCAATGATCCTCCGCTGCCGTGGCAGCTGATGGCCATAACCTTTACCAACAAAGCTGCCGGCGAGCTCAAACAGAGGCTTTGCGATATGCTTGGCGATGCCGGCAATGAAGTATGGGCCATGACCTTCCACTCCTCCTGCTCGCGCATTCTTCGCCGCTACGCCGACCGGCTGGGCTACACCAATTCCTTTGCAATATATGACACCGATGACCAGAAGCGTGTGCTCAAGACGGTCATGAACGAGCTCAACATAGACGACAAGGCCGTTCAGCCCAAGTGGGTCATCGGAGAAATCAGCCGTGCAAAGGATTCCCTTGAGGACTGGGAGGATTACGCCGACCGGGTAGGAACAAGTGATTTCCGAGCTTCTGCAGCAGCAAGCATATACAAGCTGTATCAGAAAAAGCTGTCTGATTCCAACGCCATGGACTTTGACGATCTGCTGTTCAATACTGTTCGTCTTTTTGAGGAAAACGAAGATGTTCTGGAGTATTATCAGCGTCGGTTCCGATACATAATGGTGGACGAATATCAGGACACCAACCACGCACAGTACAGACTGATAAATCTGCTGGCATCCGGTCACGGCAATCTTTGCGACGTGGGCGACGACGACCAGAGCATCTACAAGTTCCGCGGTGCCACCATTGAGAATATCCTGGGCTTTGAGAAGGATTACCGCAACGCGAGGGTCATCCGTCTGGAACAGAATTACCGCTCAACACAGACCATTCTTGACGCTGCCAACTCAGTTATTAAAAACAACATGGGACGGCACTCCAAAGAGCTGTGGACCCAGAACGGAAAGGGCGACAAGGTGACTGTATACACAGCCGCCGACGAACGCGCAGAGGCAAAATTCATTGCCGAAACCATCACCTCTCACGCTGCCTCCGGCGGAAAATACTCCGACTGCGCTGTACTCTACCGTGCAAGCTCCCTTTCAAGCGCAATCGAAAACCACCTTATGCGCGCCGGTATCCCCTACCGCGTGGTCGCAGGCAGAAAATTCTACGACCGCAAGGAAATTCGCGACGCCATCGCTTATCTGAATGTAATTAACAATCCATCCGACGAGGTGCGTCTGACCCGAATTGTCAACGAGCCCAAGCGCGGCATCGGCGAGCGCTCCATTGAGACCGCCTCCCAGATTGCCGCCGGCATGGGCGTGACTCTGTTTGAGATCCTCGAAACAGCCGATCAGTATGCCGCTCTCAGCCGCTCGGCGAAGAATCTCAAGCCTTTCTGCGCCATGATACGCGAGTTT
>JAZUOR010000288.1:0-2395 GCA_045604745.1 Acutalibacteraceae bacterium
GAAATATTCCGGATCCATGGCAATGGTGTAAGCAAAGGCGTCTCCGCTGACTATCTCCACAGGTATCTGCTCCACTATCCCCTCCCGGCTGACCTCGATATAGCTCATGTCGTACATCTCCTCTGTCTGCTGGCCGGAGAACATATCCATCTGCTCATACGGAGTGAGGTCGCAGACAAGGCCGTCGTAATTGCTCAGTCGGCCGTTCTCAAGGCTCAGACAGGGTTCATAATCAACAGTGGTGCTGCCGTCCGATGCACGCACAAGCAAATTTGGCATGATGTCACTGATGTTGCAGCGCAGAAGCAGCGGGCTGCCGTAAGCCAGACCCCATCCGGGCGCAGGATTTACTCCGGGAACAAAATCTGCCTCCCAGTTGAAGGTGTACTCAAGCGCTTCAAGAGCGACATGGTCTCCTGCCGGAATGACCGCGTACCATTCGCAGCCCTCCATCAAGGCGCAGCGCTGCGGAGTGTCAACCAGTTCCTCCAGAAAAGCAAAGTCGTTCCAGAAGGCTTCGCTTTTCATCGCTCCGATCGCTCCGGCAACATCGGTATCGTAATAGCCGAGATATGCCACTCCAAGCATTTTCCCGCTGTCAGCCACTCTCTTCTGCAGTTCGGAGTAGGCGTCGATCATCGGCGCGTCTTCCTCTCCGGGAGAGATCTGCTGGATTCCGGGCTGATCCGGTTGGTTCTGCGGCTCATCCGGAGTCTGAACACTGCCGCAGCCGGTCAGCAGCAAAGCGGCAAGCATAAGCATCAAGACTATTTTCCTCATGGCTCTTCCTCCTATGTCTTTATGAGAAATATCAGCCCACAGCGCCATCGCCCTGCCAGCTATATGTCTTTATGCAGATGACAGGGTATTCTTCTCCTTCAAAATACGAGAAGAGCATTAACTCAAGGGTGTCCCTGTCAGACAGGGTGGCCCAGCATTCCCTCTTGTATGCATTCTCATCCGGCTCAAGTTCGAACTTGACCGTCCAGCGCGTGTTGTAGCAGCCATCGTACAGACCAAGATCCGTACGCTCCACCGGCGCGTTCCATACAGAGGTTTCGTTGCCGGCGCTGTCATGGTCGACGAAGTTGGCAACCAGACCGGGGCATGCGGCAAAGAAAGAAACAGAGCCACTCAGACCAAACTCTTCGGCGGTTCCTCCGTAGCCTTCGATTTCATGGGTTTCCAGCTTCCATGTTCCCACCAGATCGCCGGTACACCATTCATCGCCGTTTATCGGTTCTCTCTCACTGCGTTCAAAGCGCAGGGTGCCGCCGCTGTAATCAATGTATAGACTTCCGTCCTTGACCTTGCCGAACAGCATGGTTTCGGCATCGTAAAGCCCGATTTGCAGCTCGTCAGTGTCTTCATCCACGACCCAGCCGCTGTCAGCGTACATTTTTGCGCCCTCGGTATAGGCATCATACATCACGCTGCGGAACTTTGCTGAGCCCTCTGCATAAAGGATAAGATCCACATTCCATGTTTCCCACGGCATCTGATTGACTTCCACCTGCGACTCGGTGGATACAAACTCCACTGCCACCCAGTAGGTGTCTGCAAAATCCGCGTCGGTGATCTCGTCATACTCACTTACGGGTTCGGGCATCGGCTCGTGGGATTCTCCGGCAGCGTCATCCTCTCCGCCGGGCAGTATGGGGGTAACACCGGGCTTGGTGGCTTCGCTGACGGGAACATTGTCGGTCTGTGGAGCCTCCGGTTTGTCACCGCAGGCAGCAAGACAGCCCAGCGTCAGAATTACAGCACAAAGCAGAGAAATTACTCTTTTCATAACATCCACTTCCTTTCGGTTCGATTATATCCTATATTACCTCAGAACACCAGACCCGAACCGTCTGCCACACACACTGATTCCAATACGGTTGCTAACAACCTGTTTATTTGGAATCAGTACCAGCAAAAGGTTCGGGTCCTGAGTTAATACTATTGGCTAATCAGCGCAGAACTTACTTCTTCTCTCCCAGAGGCAGGAAGGGGATCAGTGCGCCTGCAACACCTGCGGCAGGCATAGTCTGCAGAACGATGATGCCGGGGCCGGTGATAATGGTGTTGAACACGCCCTCACCGCCGAACAGCAGGTTCTTTACGCCCTTGTTCATCTGCACATCCATGGTGCAGGTGGCAGACATGGCAGCCAGATAGCCGTTGTCGATGACCATGGACTGACCGGCTTCCAGTTCGTATTCAACGGCAAAGCCGTCGATCTCGATCAGAGCGGTGCCATTGCCGGACAGCTTCTGCATAACGAAGCCCTCGCCGCCCACAAGGCCGGCACCCAGCTTCTTCTGGAAGAACACGGACAGCTCAACGCCCTCGTCGCTGGCAAGGAAGCCGGACTTCTGGACGACCATTTCGTTGCCCGGAGAAATCTCAT
>JAZUOR010000289.1:0-10017 GCA_045604745.1 Acutalibacteraceae bacterium
GATGAGGTCCCCGGTTCAAATCCGGGTATCAGCTCCACAAACACCTGAAACTTCGGTTTCGGGTGTTTTTTTGGTTTTGAATAGACGACATAGATGGAGAACTTGACTTAGGAAGCTGGGTGTGGTAGATTAATGTGCAGAGGTCGTCCCACTGACCGTTTCGGGCGTATTGACAGAGGCTTGTTCATCTGTTGCAGTGGTTAGGCCTCTTTTTTTCGTCAGTATGAGGTTTTTGACTTCTGCGGTTGGTCGTGGTAGAGGGGCGCTGACAGAGTTTTTTGCGTACGTTGGGAGTCCCTATGGCTCGCCATAGTAGTAGCTTAAGCCTCTGTTTTTCCGTCAGTATGAGATTTCCGTTGACTTTGGCTGCAAGGTGTGGTAGAGTCTTGCGTCACAGCTCCAGTTCTCTTGCATATATTTCTGAAAGCTGATATACTGCCGTAAGAACACATCCCGGAGAAGGAGTGAGCTCCATGTCCATTACTCACAGACTTGCTTCACTGGCAGACATCGACCTGCTTGCCTCAACCCGCGTGGAGGTACTCCGCGCCGCCAATCATCTTCCTGAGGACGAGGATATGTCTGAAATCGAAAAGCAGTCACGGGCGTACTACGAGCAGGCACTGGCTGACGGTTCCCATTCGGCGATCCTTGTTTTTGACGGCGACCGGTTTGTCGGCGCAGACGGGGTAAGCTATTACCGGGTCATGCCCACCTGCCACAACCCCGACGGACGAAAGGCATATATAATGAATATGTACACACGACCGGAGTACAGACGCAGAGGCATTGCGCGCCATACCCTGCAGCTGCTTGTGGATGATGCCCGTTCAAGGGGTGTTACTGTTATTACCCTTGAGGCCACCGAGGCAGGCAGACCGCTGTACGAAAGCTTTGGATTCATGGCAATGGAAAACGAAATGGAGCTGCCGATGTAACTTTCACCGCTGGCTCGCGGCTGTTCTTTTTATATGCTTGACGGTTGTTGAGCCGCATGATAAAATCAATTATGTACCGACAGAGCCCTGTTCTTTGCGAAACGGAGCTCTGCCGGTGAGGAAAAAATATTAAGGAGAACACATGAAAAAGGTTCTTGCTATCAGATTATCTGCGCTTCTGGCTGCATTGCTGCTTGTACTCTCTCTTGGCGGCTGCAAGGAGGAGCTCGTCGGAAAATGGCGCTCAACCTCAGAAAAGGAAACCCAGCTCATTTTCGCCGCCACCGGCAAGGTCACCATGTCGGCCGACGGTCTTATGCTGGACGGCACATTTACCGACGACGGAGAGAATCTTGTTATGTCCCTGACCGCTCCAAACGGTCAGACCTACGTTATCGAGGCCACCTATATCATTGTGGACAGTGAGCTGCATCTCGAAAACTCCAAAGGACAGATCGAGATATTTGTCCGCTGATTAATTTGTCCGCTGATTATAATTATATAAGCAGATAAAGCAGCACAAGGGCCAGCGGAATATTGCTGCCGCTCTCACTCAGTGCCAGCAGGAGCAGCGAAATAATCAGCATATCTTCCGCATTGAATGGCATTTTACCGAACAACGGCTGCTCTTCACAGCTGCGTTCGGAACCGGCACACTCAACATTCACAGACTCAGGCGCGTCCTGCGTACAGGTCGGCTGCGGCCCGTACTCCGGGCGCGCCTGTTGGCTGTGGTCACATATGATGCGTTTCACGGGCAGGACTCCGTCTGTATGCGTATGCCGCTGGACATCGTACATCCTGCGGTCAGCCTCCCGCCGCATCACTCCGTAGTCGTAATATCTTACATCAGGCATATGGTTACATCAACTTGCTTTCCTTAAGAATGGACAGCACGCGCGTCAGCGACAGCAGGCGCTCGGCCTTGTCCAGTTTTTGCACACGGGACTCGCTCAGAAAGGGGCGCAGCGCTGTGAGCAGTCTGGTGGTATCGTCCTCCTGAGGAGCAGAGAGCAGCGGTGCCAGTCTTGCTACTGCTGTTAACAGTTCGGCCTGAGGCATTGCGCCGTCGTTTGTTTTTTCTTCCTCTATGGGCTCCGCTTTGGGCTGATCGGACTGCGGCACTTGCTTTTCCGGGATTTCGTCGGGAAGCAAGCCGCCAAGCCCCATCTGCTCCGCTGCCTGCCTGATGCTTTTCATGGCATCAGGATCATTCAGCAAGGGGGACAGCATTGCACTAAGATCTCCCAGATTATCCATTGCTCTCAGCTCCTGTCTGACGGATTTATTTGTTCTTTCCGGACAGCTTTTGGAGCATCTGCTGAGCCGCCGGAGTTGCAAGAATGCGTCTGGTCTGTTCCGGATCGGCAAGCACTGCTCTCAGTTTTGCCATGTCCTCTGCCGAAAGCCCGCTCAGCGCCTTTGCCACAGCCGGATTCCTGCGTGCCGCCTGCTCAAGCTGATCGTTCCGCTTTTCTTCCATGATCACTCACCACCCTGCATTTCATAATACGCCTTTCATTTATATTATATGACCGCAAAAAGGAAGTGTTACAGCCTATGAGAATTCTTGTTGTATCCGACACTCACGGACGCTGGGGCGCCTTGTACAACGTCATAAAAGCCCAGCCGACCGCAGGTACGATCATCCATCTGGGCGACGGCAGCGACGATCTCGAACGCATACGCCATGAGTTTCCCGACCGCACTATGGCAGGCGTTGCCGGGAACTGCGATTTTTTCTCCGGTTCGGGACTGCGCCTCAGCGACATGATATCAGCTGAGGGACGAAATATCTTTTTCACTCACGGTCACAACTACAGGGTAAAAACCGGACTGACTCTCGTGGAACAGGCTGCGCGCAGCAGAGGCGCGGACATCTGCCTGTTCGGGCACACTCACGAACCGTTGACCGATTACCGGAACGGCCTTTACATAATGAATCCCGGCTCCCTTGGCCACCCGCGGGACGGAGTTCCCACATGCGGACTCATAGACATTCTTCCGTCCGGAATAATGACCTCCATATGGAAATGCAGCATATGAACCTTTTTATTTCTGATTTGATTAATTCCGGCAAATTTTTATCAAATCATGTCAAATAATTCCTTTACTTTTGCAAACAATATGTTATAATTATATGTGTTTGCTCTGCTGCACACACAACGGATGGTAAAACGATTACTTTTTAGCAGGGAGGCTCTGTGATGAAGGTCGATGTCAGCATAATCAAAAGACCTGCGGTAAAGGTTGAAATAACTCTTGCGCGCGGCAGCCGGCGAGGCCAGCGGGTAAGCATTCCCGTTCGAGTCGCGCCTTATCTTGCCGCCGAAGCCGACCAGACAGACCTTCCCGTATTCACAGACGAACCCGAACTCAGCAGCGATGTTTTGGAGGAAGAATTCCCTGTCGAAAGCATTGACGAGGACGCCCTGTCTGAGGACCAGGAGTCCGACGTGACTGTGACCGAACCCGATGAAACGGTTGATGCTGCCCCTGAAGCTGACCCGGACGAAGAAGAGCTTCTCCGCCTTATTGCCGAGGAGGAAGCCGAAATGGAGGCCGCACTTCATAAGGCACAGGAGACAGAATTCGCTGTTCCTTCCGTTATCGAGCCGGAAGAAAACGAACCTGCAGTTGCTGAACCGGTCAACACTGAAGTGGACTGCGATTGCAAAGAACCTTTGATCATCGGAGATATTATTGAGGAATCCACCGTTTCCCAGCCTGACAGCATCAGCATGAGCTATCTTGACCGCTCAGAGAGCGGCGAGGTTTTTGAAGTGAATGATGTAAAGGCTTCCGGGCAGAAGATCGTCTGCGTCAACAGTGAAAGCGGTCGTATCTCACGGGTTTGCGGGTTCATAAAAACCAATCAGTCCACCGATGACACCTCAGAGCCGGAAGGCAGCGCCGAGCAGGACAGCGAATAATTCATTTCTGCCGGCAAACACAAGAACACACGAGCTGCTTCACTTTTTCGGGTGATGCAGCTCTTTCTTTGAATTGTATCTTAAACATGTAAGGAGCGGAAGCATAATGGCTACAAGCTACGGTATTGCCGTTGCAGGCGGAGGTCCGTCGGGAATGACTGCTGCAATTACCGCTGCGCGCCTTGGCGCAAGGGTCGTCCTTCTGGAAACTCAGCCGCGCATCGGGCGCAAGCTGCTGTCCACAGGAAACGGACGGTGCAACGTAACCAATACCCGCATCTCGCCCGTGCACTTCCGCAGCCGGCACCCGCGGCAGGTCGAATCTGTAATCACCCGTGTACCTCCCAATGAGGTCATGCTTTTTCTTAGCTCAATCGGACTGGAATGCTTCGAGGAGCGCGAAGGACGTGTCTATCCGCGCTCGGAACAGGCATCATCTGTGCTTGATATGCTTCGCGCCGAGCTTGAGCGGCTTGGGGTGGAAATCATAAGCGACAGCCGTGTAACCGGGATAACCCCTGCCGGAAAAGGCTTTTCGGTCAAAACCTCAGAACATACTGTCAACGCAGAAAAAGTAATTATGGCCTGCGGTTCTCAGGCTGCACCTCAGCTTGGAGGAAGCCCGGACGGACTCAGTCTGATGAAAAAGCTCGGACACAAAACCTTGCCCTTCACACCTGCTCTGGTGGGACTCAGGGTGGATTCTCCTCACCTGAAGGCGCTGAAGGGCGTTCGCTGGCGCTGCCGGCTCACACTTATGTATAATGGTACTCCAGTACACACAGAAGACGGTGAGCTCCAATTCAACGAGGATAATCTTTCCGGCATCGTCACCATGCAGATGTCCTCCCGCATTGCCCGCCTTGGTTCGGGATGTGTACTGTGTGTCGATCTTCTGCCCGAATACGACGACGGGCAGACCTGTGCTCTGTTCTCCGATCTGAGCCAGAGGCTGGGACATCTCCCGCTGGACTGCTTCCTCGCCGGTCTTTTCAACAAGCGTCTGGCGGTCTGCCTGCTCAAGCAGGCCGGCATCACAGGACTGAATCGCCCTGCATCAGCACTCAGCGGCAGGGATATAAATAAGCTTGCCGCCGCCGCAAAGGACTGGCGATTCTCTGTGACCGATAATTGCGGATGGAAAGTCGCTCAGGTAGCATCCGGAGGCGTTCTTCTTGACCAGATGAACGACCGGCTTGAGTCCAAAGCAGTATCGGGACTTTACGCCTGCGGAGAGCTGCTCGACTGCGACGGTGACTGCGGAGGCTATAACCTCCACTGGGCGTGGTGCACCGGCATACTGGCCGGACGCTCCGCAGCAGAAGCACTGAACAAATAATCAGAAGGAGAGCCATGGCTATGCCGCTGCTTGACAACATCAAACTGCATCCCGGAAAAGACACACCCGAAGCTCTTCGGGCCGCTATTGCAAAGAAGCTGGGTACTGCTCAGAAAAATCTTGGCGACATACGCATTCTCCGGCGCTCCATAGACGCCCGGCGCAAGGACTCGGTCTGGCTGATATACTCCGTCGAATACGCCATGAACGGAAAACCGCTCAGCCAATATTCCAGACCTGTGCCTGCTCCGGTAAAGAAACAACCTGCACAGCGACCGGTGGTTGTCGGCAGCGGGCCTGCGGGCATGTTCTGCGCCCTTACTCTGGCCGAGGCCGGTCTGCGGCCAATCGTACTTGAGCGCGGCCGTCCGGTCGAAGAGCGCACCCGTATGGTGGAAAGCTATTTTTCCGGAGGCGAGCTCAACTGTGAATGCAACGTTCAGTTCGGCGAAGGTGGTGCAGGCACTTTTTCCGATGGCAAGCTGACCACAGGAATAAAGGATTCGCGCATCGGCACGGTCAATTCGGCGCTGGTGGAGTTCGGTGCACCTCCCGAAATCGCCTACTCGGCAAAGCCGCACATCGGCACCGACCAACTGCGCGGCGTGGTAGCCAATATCCGCCGCAAAATTGAAGAACTGGGCGGAGAATACCGCTTTTCATCCCGACTGAGCGATATAATCACATCTGACGGAATAATAAGGGAAGCTGAAGTAACCACCTCATCCGGAGAAACGTACCGTCTGGGATGTGAAGTACTCATACTTGCCACCGGTCATTCCGCGCGGGACACCTTTAAGATGCTGTATGACCGCGGTGTGGTCATGGAGGCAAAACCCTTCTCCGTGGGAGCTCGAATAGAGCATCCTCAGCCGCTCATCGACCGGGCACAATACGGCAGCTTTGCCGGAACGCCGGCCTTGGGCGCTGCCGATTACAAGCTTGCGGCAAAAGCTCGCGACGGTCGGGGCGTTTATACCTTCTGCATGTGTCCGGGAGGGCATGTGGTTGCCGCAGCAAGCGAACCGGACAGCATCGTGACCAACGGCATGAGTTATTACGCACGAAACGCAGCCAATGCCAACAGCGCAGTACTGGTCAGCGTTACTCCTGCAGACTTCGGCTCGGAGCATCCGCTGGCAGGCGTAGAGTTCCAGCGGCGCATTGAACGCGCCGCCTTCGCCAGCACCGGCTCTGCAACGGCTCCGGCACAGCTTCTGGGTGACCTTCTCAGCGGAAAGCCGTCCGCAGGAGCCGGCTCTGTGCAGCCGAGCTACCGGCCCGGTGTTGTCTTTGGAGAAATCGGCTGCTGCCTGCCGGAGTTTGTAACCAACGGCATTGCCGACGGATGCAGGGAATTTGACCGCAGGCTCAAAGGTTTCTGTCTGCCCGACGCCGTGCTCACCGCTCCGGAAAGCCGAAGCAGCTCTCCTGTGCGAATAGTACGACGAGAGAATCTGCAGTCGGCTTCAGTCAGCGGAATATATCCGTGCGGAGAGGGCGCCGGCTATGCCGGCGGCATCATGTCTGCCGCCGTAGATGGACTGCGCTGCGCAGAACAGATCATAGCACGCTATAACGAACAGTAAACGGAGGGAAAGCAGTGGATGAGGTTCGCATAATTGACGCTGAGGAGCGCTACTGTGCCAGTCACGCCCAGACTATTACCATGGTTGCCCGTGAAGGTCTTTACCTTTCCAACAATACCGGCTTCAGCTATGACTCCATACTGTCCTTTTACCGAAGCTGTGAAGAACTGGGATATCCTCAGTATTACGTCATCAACTCCGAGGACATCGCCGTGGGCTGGTGCGATATCGTGCCGCGCAATTGCACAGGACCCAGGGTCGGGTATATCGGTGTCGGTCTGCGTCCTGAATACCGTGAACGCGGTATCGGCACGCGGCTCATGCAGCACGCAATAGAACACGCAAAGGAATTCGGCTTTACGGAGCTTCGTCTGGAATGCAGAGCTTCCAACAAGCGTGCACTGCACGTGTATTCCGAAAAACTGGGTTTCAGGCGGCTGCTGAAGCGCGGTGTGCTCCATCTGGACGGACAGCGCATCCCTACTGTATATATGAAGAAAAAGCTTAATTGAGGATTTTGACATGCCCGGAAACGAAAACAGAAATCGAGTTGCTCTTGTGACAGGCGGTTCGGGCGGCATAGGCCGCGCCGCCGCTGCTGCTCTGGGAGCGGCAGGATGGCGTGTAGCCGTCCATTACAATACCAACCGGCAGTCTGCGCAGGATATTGCCGGACAGATCATCGCCATGGGCTCTCAGGCTCTGGCGGTACAGGCCGACGTGACCGACATGCAATCCGTGGCGAGGATGTGCGAAGACGTGCGCATCTGCCTCGGAGGCCTGGATGTGCTGGTCAACAATGCCGGTGTGGCAGATATTGTACCCTTTGCCGATATCACGCCGGAGCGGTGGCGCAGGATGATGAGTGCCGATCTTGACGGAGTATACAACTGCTGCCGCGCAGCAATACCATATATGAGCAGAGGCTCCTCCATCATTAACGTCTCTTCGGTATGGGGACTGTACGGCGCATCCTGTGAGGTTCACTACTCTGCCGCAAAGGCGGGCGTGATCGGTCTGACCTCCGCTCTTGCCAAGGAGCTGGGGCCTTCAGGCATCAGGGTCAATTGCGTCGCTCCCGGCGTCATAGACACTGATATGAACCGCTCCATTGACACCGAGGCACTGCTTGAGCTCCAGCAATACACTCCCCTCGGTCGTATGGGCACGCCGGAGGAGGTCGCTGCGGTGATCGCATTTCTTGCATCGGAAGGCGCTTCATTTATTACCGGTGCCACCATTCCGGTCACCGGTGGATTTACCGGGTAATTTCAAAGCTTATCCACTGGTCGTTGAGGTAATCGACGGCCAGTTTTATTATAAAGCTGTCAGCAGCGACTGACGTTATGACTGAGAGATTTCCTTCTGCACTCTCCCCTGCCCTTATCAGGCTGTCAATGGGATCCGCAGAGACAGACTCAACAATCCTGCAGTCTGTTACTGGCGACGTTATTTCCGCTCCGAGCACGCTGCTTATTGCCGCATCCTCAAGCGAACCGTTGGTTATCTTCAATCTGAAATCCGTCCTGCAGGAACCATCATCAAGCGCGGTTGAGACGGGCGGTTCGGATTCAACCTTATACACTCCGTCGTCGTACACCACAGTGTATTCAGGCTGAATCTGCACATGCGGATGCTCTGCAGTGCATCCGCACACACCCAAAACCACCATAAGATAAATGAAGCACAGTACAGCTGTTTGCAGCCGGAAGCCCTTTTTCATTCGGCAGCACCTCCAAATCAATTACACTCATGTGTATTCACCGGCAGGAGGATAATTCACCCGGCGTCCGGTTGACATCAATATTATTCCTCCTGTATAATCGTACTGAAGTGTGAGGTGATCGTTGATGGGCTTCCGGATTTTCATGCTGATAATGGATCTGCTGATACCTTTGACATTGATCGGGTTCGGCAGGTATTTTATGCGTACTGCGCCAAATAACATCAACAGCGTCTTCGGCTACCGTACCGGTATGTCCATGAAAACCAGGGACACGTGGGAATTTGCCCACAAATACTGCGGCAGACTCTGGTTCATCAGCGGTCTGATTTTGCTGCCGGTTTCCCTTATCGCTATGCTTGCAGCATTCGGAAAGACAGAGAATACCGTCGGAACTATAGGCGCGGTCCTCTGTTTTGTTCAGATGATACCTCTGGTCGGCTCGATCTTCCCAACAGAAAGGGCTCTGAAAAGAACATTTGATGAAAATGGCAACAGACGACAGGACTGAATGCCGGCGATCCCATTCTCCGTGGGAATTTTTGCATGTTAACAGCACAACGCCCCGAAGCACCGTACATACGGCAGCTTCGGGGCGCATTTTATTCCATGTTGCAGAGAATCAATCAAAGAAAGCAGCGTGGATGGCGGTAACAGCGCGGTCGGCATCCTCCTGAGCAACCAGAACAGAGATCTTGATCTCGCTTGTTGCGATCATCTGGATGTTGACGCGGGCATTGTACAGAGCCTCGAACATCTTGGCGGCAACACCGGGATGGCTCTCCATGCCGGCACCGACGATGGACACCTTGGCAACGCTGTTGTCGGCGATGATGTCCTTACCGCTGACCGAGCTGGTGAACTGCTTTACCACCTCGATGGCCTCGTCGCACTGGCTTCTGCCGACGGTAAAGGTGATGTCCTTGGTATTCTCACGGCCTACAGACTGAAGAATGATGTCAACATTGATGTGCTTTGCAGCAAGGCGGGAGAAAATCTTGAAAGCAATACCGGGTTCGTCGGCTACACCGACAACCGAAATACGGGATACATCGTTATCCTTTGCAACACCGCTAATGAGCATTCTTTCCATCTTATTTGCCTCCTTGACTATTGTTCCGGGCTTTCTCTCAAGGGAGGAAAGCACCTCAAGCTGTACATTGTATTTCTTGGCCATTTCGACCGAGCGGTTGTTGAGCACCTGGGCGCCCAGAGTAGCAAGCTCCAGCATCTCGTCGTAGGTGATCTCGTCGAGCTTTACCGCGTTGCTGATCTTGCGGGGATCGGCGGTGTAGACACCGTCAACATCGGTGTAGATCTGGCAGCGGTCGGCGTGCATGGCAGCCGCGATAGCCACGGCGCTGGTGTCACTGCCTCCGCGGCCGAAGGTAGTGATGTCGTCGTACTTGTTCAGACCCTGGAAGCCGGCGACCACGACGATGCGGTGCTGGCCGATCTCGGTGCGCAGACGGGCGCTGGTGGTCCGCTTCAGTCG
>JAZUOR010000290.1:0-6668 GCA_045604745.1 Acutalibacteraceae bacterium
TCGGCAAGAGTCTGGCAGGGATGGGCAAATTCGGTCATGCCGTTTATGACCGGAATGGTACCGTATTTAGCGAGATAATCAAGCTCATCCTGCTCAAAGGCCCGAACCATAAGTGCGTCGCAGTAGCGGGAAAGGGCACGAGCGGTGTCTTCAGTGGGCTCTCCCCTTCCTACCTGAAGCTCGTCCACCGGCAGGTACAGGGCGTGACCGCCCAACTGGTACATTCCCACCTCGAAGGACACTCGTGTGCGGGTGGAGGGAGTCTGGAAAAGCATGCCAAGAGTACGTCCCTCAAGAATGCGGCGAGTTATGCCGTGGGAGCGCTCGTACTTATACTGGTCACCCAGATTGATGATGTCCTCTATCTCCTTTGCGCTCAGGTCGAGCAGTTTAAGAAGATTAGTCATTGCCATTCAGCCCTTTCGGAAAATGTTTGTTTCGTAATCACAGAATCAGAACCGGCCCTCACACTGAGCCTGCACATCTGAATAAACAGCCGCCCGGTCTTTTGATTCATTGCGGCGAATCCAGCTTTCCATGCTTTCCGCTGCCCACCGCACGGCGCAATATACCGCAGCCGGCAGGGCGCAGCCCGACACCGAGAAGCACAGTATGGTCAGCACATCGTTGAATTCCGCGGAATTGCCCAGCGCAGTGACGTTGTATATCACCATGATAACTGCAGTGATGAGACCGGAAACGCACATGTTAAGCATCCAGTTTTCAAGATTCAGACGGGTACGTCTGACAGTCTGAACCACCGTTGCCGCCAGCGTAACCACCGCACAGCAAATCAGCATGGCTCCGTACAGGCGATAGTTATTTATGATGAGAGGGCAAATGGTCAGCCGGCTGGCAAAATACCACCAGAAGACCAGACTGCCGATGATAAGCAGCACCGAAAGTACTCCGGTCAGCACAGTCAGCGCCTTTTCCGCCTTTGCGTACTGCCGCTCCGGCTGCCCGCCGCCGGCAGGCTCACTTTCATGGGGACAATACTCCTCAGGTTCGCCGTCATCAAACGGCTCGAAACCCTCAATGATAGGAACCTCCAGCTGCATGGTGTCAGTACCGGTTTGTCTTTCCTTTGCCATTGGGTTACCTCCGTTCATTTGCAGTCATTCAGACTGCTCTGCTGACACACAGCTTGTACAAAAGCTAATTATATCTCTTTTATGTGATGAATCAACAGATAATATTTAAACAAAATCTTGTTTTTCAGTTGTGGGGCATCAGTTCCAGACCTATCTCCTCCGGCATGGAGAGGATTCGGTTCATGCACTGCACTGCCTGTCCGGCAGCCCCCTTTATCAGGCTGTCCAACGCAGCGCAGACCACCACCATGCCGGTATGCTCATCAAACCTGGCGGAAATCTCGCAGACGTTCGTTCCTGTCACCGCCGAAGCATCGGCGCAGCGACCGTTTGACGGCAGCACTCTGACAAAACGCTCCTGCGCATAATATCCGCTCAGTGCAGTGCCTATCGTTCGGGCGTTGGCTGCCAGCGTGGCTCTGGCACAGCAGGTTATCAGAAGCTCCCTCCGGGCACCGGTGCGGCAGGCAGTCAGCGTGACATGCACCGTGCGTCCGGCAGCCTCACTCAGAACCTGCTCAATTTCCGGCACAGCAGTATCACGCCCCTCCGGCCTGCGGTCAGCACAGTACAGCGACGACGCGCTTTCGCCGCTGCCCGGCAGCTTTGCGTCAATCACTATGCCCTGAGTTTCCACAAGACCCTCGTTGAGCAGCGGCACCAGAGCAAGATGGGCAGCAGCTGCAAGGGCTACCGGCACGCTTACCAGCACCTTGCCCGCCATATGCTCCCGGTAAAGCTCCGGCTCTCCGTAGATTGCTGCTTCGTGCAGACCGGGATAAACAAAGCTTCCGCCTGTCCGCTGCCGGAATTCGTCCTCATTGCGCAGCCGGAAGGCATTGCCCATATCCAGAAACACACACTTGTTCTTGATCGCAAACGCCGCCAGCTCCTCGCTGTCCGCATCCGGGTCTGCACAGAACACCACATCCGCCTCGGACATGACCTGAGCAGACGGCACAAAGCTGAGCGAACAAAGCCCGGTCAGCGACGGGTATTCGCTGCTGACCGGCATGCCGGTCAGCGACGCTTCTTCCCGCAGAGCGCTCACCGCAACAAGCTCGGTTACAGGATGGGCAAGCAGCAGCTTGATGAGCTGAAGCCCCTGAGGAGTCTCCGCCCCGATTATGCCTATTTTGAATCTGTCCATTGCAGCCCTCCGGATCAGCAGCTTTTCATGAGTTCTCAGCGAATTGTTTCAGAGCATTTCACAGCGTTTCATCAATTTTCTCTGTTGTTTTCTTCCTTGATGCACAGATGAGCATGGTAGCGCATGCTGGTCGCGGCGTCCATTACATTGTCAGGACAGGGACCGCCCTCGCTGCGGCGTTCCGACACACATCGGTCAAGATTGATCATCTTATATATGTCCTCGGTGAACAGGTTGCTCATCTTTCTGTATTCCTCAAGAGGCAGAGTTTCCAGTGTGTGTCCAAGGTCTATGCAGCGTGCAACAAGCTCACCGGTGATTTTATAGGCATCACGGAAGGGCATTCCCTTGTTGGTAAGGTAGTCTGCGCAGTCGGTGGCATTGATGAAGCCGCCGGCAGCTGCCTTGCGCATATTCTCGGTCAGCGGAGTCATGGTAGCGATCATGGGAGTGAAGGCATCCAGACACATTGTCACTGTGTCAACTGCGTCGAAGATAGCCTCCTTGTCCTCCTGCATATCCTTGTTGTATGCCAGCGGAAGACCCTTCATAACGGTCAGCAGGGTGACAAGATCGCCGATGACCCGGCCGGACTTGCCGCGGGTAAGCTCTGCAATATCCGGATTTTTCTTCTGAGGCATAATGGATGAGCCGGTCGAGAAGGAATCGGACAGCTCGATGAATTTGAATTCCCAGGATGAGAAGAGGATGATCTCCTCGGAGAAACGGGAAAGATGCACCATCAGCAGAGAAAGTGCAGATGCTATCTCCACACAGAAATCCCGGTCGGAAACTCCGTCCAGAGAATTGATGCAGCAGCCGTCAAAGCCCAGCTCACGTGCGGTCATTTTCCGGTCAATGGGATAAGTGGTGCCCGCAAGCGCGCAGCAGCCCAGCGGAGAAATATTCATGCGGCCTCTGGCATCCTCAATGCGGCCGATATCCCGCTTGATCATGCTTGCATATGCCATCAGCCAGTGGCCGAAGGTTATGGGCTGTGCACGCTGAAGATGGGTGTAGCCGGGCATCACCGCGTTGCAGTATTTGTCCGCCATGTCGCACAGCACTATCATAAGGTTGCCCAGCTTATTTACGATGTCGTCGCATGACTTGCGCAGATACAGGCGAATGTCCAGCGCCACCTGATCGTTGCGGCTGCGTGCTGTGTGAAGCCGTTTGCCGGCGTTGCCTATACGGCTGGTAAGTTCTCCTTCCACAAAGGTGTGTATATCCTCCGCAGAAAGGTCGATCTCCAGTCGTCCTTCCTCAATGTCCTCCAGAATTTCACCCAGAGTATCAATAATCAGGTTCGCGTCTTCCTCGGAGATGATGTCCTGTGCTCCCAGCATTGCGGCATGAGCCATGCTGCCGGTGATATCTTCGCGGTACATACGCTGGTCAAACGGGATTGAGGAATTATAGGCATCTGCCGCCTCGTCCAGCTGCTTGTGGAATCTGCCCTGCCAAAGCTTCATGTGTGATCTTTCCTTTCTTATGTGTGCCTCTCCGACCGGCATTCAGCCGGTGCAAACAGGCATCAAATACGCCGCAAAGCCGTCGCATAATGCGGCGGCTTGCGAAATGCGCGCAACGGCGCGAATATTCAATTATTCCGGCTTATTTGCCTTCCTTGATAGCCTTGACCTTGATGGGCAGACCGAACAGGTTGATGAAACCGGCGGAATCGGTCTGGTCGTAGACCTCATCAGCATCAAAGGTGGCGACCTCCTCATCGTAGAGGGAGAAGGGAGAGCGCACGCCGGCGTCGATGATGTTGCCCTTGTACAGCTTCAGACGTACATCACCGGTAACTGTTTCCTGAGTGGAGTCAACAAAAGCATCCAGAGCCTCACGCAGAGGAGTGTACCACTGTCCGTTGTAGACCAGCTCAGCATACTTTATGCCAACACCCTGCTTGTAGTGGAAGGTTTCCTTGTCAAGGCAGATCTCTTCCAGCTTCTGGTGAGCGTGATAGAGAATGGTGCCGCCCGGAGTTTCGTAGACACCTCTGGACTTCATGCCGACCAGACGGTTTTCCACGATGTCGGCGATACCGATGCCGTTGGCGCCGCCCAGCTCGTTGAGCTTGCCGATCATCTCAGCGGGACCGTATTTTACGCCGTCCAGAGCAACGGGAACGCCCTTTTCAAAGGACAGGGTGATATAGGTAGCCTTGTCGGGAGCCTGCTCAGGAGAGACGCCCAGTTCAAGGATCTTGTCATACATGGGCTCGTTCCACGGATCTTCAAGATCCAGACCCTCATGAGAGAGGTGCCACAGGTTCTTGTCCTTGGAATAGTTGGTTTCGCGGTTTATCTTCAGGGGAATGTCATGAGCCTCGGCGTAGTCAATCTCTTCGTCTCTGCTCTTGATGTCCCAGATACGCCACGGGGCGATGATCTTCATGTTGGGAGCAAAGTGCTTGATGGTCAGCTCGAAGCGGACCTGGTCGTTGCCCTTGCCGGTGCAGCCGTGGCAGATGGCGTCTGCACCCTCAGCCAGAGCGATCTCAACGATACGCTTGGCGATTACGGGACGGGCAAAGCTGGTGCCCAGCAGATACTTGCCCTCGTAAACAGCACCCGCCTTGACGGTGGGATATACGAAATCAGTGACAAATTCTTCGTTCAGGTCCTCTATGTACAGCTTGGAAGCGCCGGTCTTGATAGCCTTCTCTTCCAGACCATCCAGCTCTGTGCCCTGTCCGTCGTCACCGGAAACAGCGATTACTTCACAGTTGTCGTAGTTTTCCTTGAGCCAGGGAATGATGATGGAGGTGTCCAGTCCGCCGGAGTATGCCAGCACGACTTTTTTGATCTCAGACATGATTTTATCTTTCCTTTCTTTCAGGAGGGAAGTCTGCAATTTCAGGCCTTCCTCTTTTTGAGCGCCTGCCTCCCGCAGAACGGAAAGCAGGCGTGAATTTCTTTGTTGATTGTAATTATACACCCGCCGGTCGGGATTTGCAACTGTTAATATGCATAATCTTTGTATAATAAATGTATAAATATACTGTCACCAATTTGGGCCGGTATATTCCTCCGCTTCCTGTGCGCGTCGCTTTGACAAGGCAAAAACGGTGATGACCAGACAGAGAGCCACCGCTCCCGCTATGCAGTAGAACACCACATCGCTGACGGCAACTCCGTTGAGCTCCTCCACCTGGGTCACAGCCTCATCGGGCGGCAGAATTCCGGAATATTCCTGACGCGCCATTGCTTCTTTCTCGGCCTCGCTGACTGCAGCATAATACATCAGGGCGTCCTCAGTGGTGTCTATCGCAGGTGAGTTGACCGGCACCCTATTGTCAAGTCCAACCGGCTCATACCAGCCGTAAATGCCGTCCAGCGCGCCATATATGCGCTTGTATACCGTTCCGTCGGGCATTGTAAAAATATACATCCCCGATACATTGATCACTTCCTGATAGAAGTCGGGAACGATAATATTGGCCGGGACGGCGGCCACACGGTTGAACTCGCCGGATGTTGTCTCCTGTTCCGGCTCCACCGGCACCTCGGTGGCAGAAACAGGCGCGGTTGCGTCCGCTCCCGCCAGAGCCTCCGGCGCATAAAGCATCAGTGCTGAAAACACCGCTGCCGCGCAGAGCAGCATCGCCGCGCAGCGCCTTGAAAGAGCGCATGCATGGTGTATTAATGTTGTGAACGCTATGTTTTTCATGCATTCGCCCTCCTTTGCCATTTTTCCGAAATGTAATATGCCGAACACTTATTGTTCCGTAGCATCGTCATCGCCAGACTGCTTTTCTGCATCATCGTCGCCTGAATTCGGTTCGTTTTCCGACGCAGATTCCCCGGCAGAACCTTCGCCGTCTTCACTCTCTTCCGACTCCTCCTGCGGACAGGACTTGTCAGTGTTTTCCTGACCGTCGGGCCGGTCCGCCTCTTCGTTGTCGGTGTCGCTTTCCGCATCACAGACATGATCACCGGCACTTTCTTTTCCGGAATCACTCTGTCCGGGTCCGTCCGGAGCGGAAGCTTCCTCTGCTTGCTCCTCCTCACCGGAGCCGCAGGTACCGGCATTTTCCTCGACGGATGCCTCAGCCGGCTGCTCTGCTTTTATTTCAGCATCGTCAGAAGCTTCGCCGCCATCCTGCCCGGAGGTGTGCTCCACGCCCATGAGCTGATCCATGGTCTGCATTTCCAGCAGCTTGCGTTCCAGTTCCTCCTTGTCCAGCCGCTCCCGCTCTCTGCGCTCGTTTTCGCGCTGTTCGCGGCGCTCCTGACGTGCCTTCATTTTGTCTGCCATTCGCTTTTCGTCTTCGGCGGCATGAACCTGCTCAAGGAATCTCTCCTCTCGCTCCGCTGCGCTGATGAAGTGCTGACGGATGCCGTCAACATTCTCCACTGCCAGTTTTTCGCAGATAGGTCTGAGCAGCACCCTGACGGTGTTGTGGGAAAAGA
>JAZUOR010000291.1:0-6703 GCA_045604745.1 Acutalibacteraceae bacterium
AGTGCGGCAAGGAGTTTGACCAGACACCCAAGTTCTGCGACGAGTGCGGACACAAATTCTGATTAAGTAATGGGGTAAGCCCATGGATAAAGTTGTAAGCTATAAATGTCCCAACTGCGGCGGCGGACTGAAATTCACGCCGGGCAAGGGCTTCAAGTGTGAATACTGCATGTCGGTGTTCACTCAGGAGCAGCTGGAGGCTGCAAATCTGCCGGAAGAAGCGGAGGCTCACACTGCTTCACAAACCTCTGCGGAGAAGCCGGGTGCATCCGATTCGAACGGACAGAAGCCGGAAGGCTCTGCAAAGCCGGGCGAGGGCGTGGTGTACGCCTGCCCCAGCTGCGGCGCTCAGGTGATGACCGAGGCTACCACTGCCGCGACCAGCTGCCACTACTGCCACAACCCTGTTGTATTTTCCGGCAAGCTCTCCGGAGAGTATGAACCTGATGTGGTAATACCATTTGTATTAACAAAAGAGCAGGCAGCCGATCAGTTCCGCAAGCACTGTGAAGGCAGAACCTTCCTGCCCAGGGATTTCTATTCCGAGGAGCAGATCGAGCATCTCTACGGCGTTTATTATCCCTACTGGATTGTCAGCTCGGAGGTGTCCGGACGCTATACCGCCAGGGGTGAGGTCGAAAAGATCACCCGTGTGGGCGATGACCGGCACATCGACATTACCGTATACGACGTGGAGCGTGCAGGCGATGCCTCTCTGCGCAACATCACCGGCTCGGCGCTCAAAAGCGACGATGCCGAAATACTCCGGTATATTCTGCCTTTTGAACTGAACAAGGGCGTGGATTTTTCCATGACCTATCTTTCCGGCTTCCGTGCCGAAATGCGCAATCTGGAAAAGAAAGATGTTCAGCCGCAGGTGGAGCAGACCAAGCAGGAGCTGACACAGCAGCTGCTCAAGCGGGAGCTGAACGCCTATTCCAGCCTCAGTGCGGAAAAAACGCTGGTCAGAACCAACAGCGAGCAGTGGCAGTACGCTCTGCTGCCGGTGTGGATAGTTACCTACAAGTACCGTGACAGGATGTACATGTACGGCATCAACGGTCAGACGGGAAAAGCCTTCGGCGAGCTGCCGGTGGATACCAACAAGCTGACCCTTGCCAGCATCGCTGTGGGCATCATCGCGGCCATCATATTCTTCTTTATTCTCGGAACGATGGGAGGGGCCTGACAGTGGAGATGCTTGCCATAGTTATTGGTCTGATTGCCGCTGTGGTGTTTTACAGCAGCACCATGACCGGCTACAAAAAAGCCGGAGCAGGACAGACCTACCAGATCAGCGCCAACACTGATGTGAAGCTGACCGGCCGCTCGGATGTGCGCTCCGGTGCACGTTCAAGGGTGGATCGCGGCTTTTATTCCGGCAGCGTATCCTCCTCCGGACGTTCTGAGGCATACCATATGCCCAACAGCATCAAGCAGACCATCCAGCAGGCACAGACCGGCGGCAGTGCCGTCCGTCCCCAAGCCCAGAACCGACCGCCAGTCCGGCCTCCGCGTCCCGGTAAGCCGCCGGCAGGACAACACGGTATGGGAGGTCCGCGAGGCAGCGGAAGAAGATAGTTTTCACACTGATTCCAAATAAAAGGATTTTTGTTAGCAGCCTTATCTGGAATTAGTATTAATGCCGACTGCCGGATATTTCCGACAGTCGGCATTACGTTAAGCAATATACAAGTGCAATATTACCCGGAGGAATGGAAAATGTTCAATATTCTTGTAGTTGAGGACGACCGAAACCAGCGCAAGCTGATCGAAGCGGCGCTTACCCGCAGCGGCTATCGTGTGCTTACCGCCGAGGATGGCGACAAGGCGCTGGAGCTGATGGACACCGAGCAGGTGGATCTGGTGGTTACCGACATAATGATGCCGGGGACCGACGGATTTGAACTGACCGGAGCCATCCGCGGCGCGAAGATGAATATGCCCATTCTTGTGGTCACTGCCCGTGAGGGCTTTCCGGACAAGGTGCGAGGCTTTGAACTGGGAGTGGACGACTACATGGTCAAGCCCATCGACATCGGAGAGCTGGTGCTGCGGGTAAAGGCTCTACTTCGCCGCGCCCAGATAGCCACCGAGCACAGACTGACCATCGGCAGCGTCTGCCTTGATTACAATGCCCTGTCGGTCACAAAGGGGGAGGTCAGCGAAACTCTGCCAAAAAAGGAGTTTTATCTGCTGTTCATGCTGCTTTCCTATCCCGATGTCATATTCACCCGCCGTCAGCTCATTGACGAGATCTGGGGCATGGAAACCGACGTGGATGAGCGTACGGTGGATGTGCATATCCGCCGTCTGCGCGAGCGGTATGAAAAATGGGAGGAATTTGAAATCATGACCGTTCGTGGCCTTGGGTACAAGGCGGTCAGAAAAGTGAACAACTGACGGAGGTGCACCATGCATAACCGGAATATGCGAATCAGGTTTGTAATCTACTTTTTCCTTATCATGCTGGCCTCCACCGTCATAACCAGTGCCATCTGCTTTGTGTTCATCAACTACCGCATGAGCGACGATGTGCGGGAGGGTCAGCAGCTGACCGCCGAGGCGCTGCTGTCTCTTGACACGGACGAATACGGCAACCTCATTGAGCGGGATGCGTTGGGCATCTATGATTCCTACAACGTGCGCCGGGTGGACGGCGACAATAAATTCGTTGACAGAAACCGGGAGCGTCTTGATGCCGGTGAAATACTTACCCAGAGCAACTGGCTCACTCCCGCCATCAGCACTACATACATAATGATAAACGGCAGCTACTACCGTGTGTCCACACTGCCGGACACCTCGGCGGTGTGGCAGACCATGATAACGCTGATCCTTGCTGCAGTTTCGGCTCTGCTGCTGGGCACCTCCATGGCGGCCCTTGCCGGACGGCGTTTTCTGAGACCCATCCGGGAAATGACCAAGGCCACCGAGCTCATCTCCAAGGGCAACTTCAACGTGCGTGTGTCGGTGCCCAAGAACGATGAAATGGGCAAGCTGGTCACCAACTTCAACCGCATGACCCGTGATCTGGGTTCAACCGAAACACTGCAGAGGGAGTTTGTCAACAACGTTTCCCACGAATTCAAAACACCTCTTGCGTCCATCAATGGCTTTGCAAAGCTGCTGCAGAGCGACGATCTTACCGAAGAGCAGCGGAAAGAATACGCAGACATCATTGCCGAGGAGAGCGAGCGGCTGGCCAAGCTGTCCTCCAGTATTCTGCGGCTGACACGCCTTGACAACGCTTCGGGCATAGACGATCAGACCGATTACGCCCTTGACGAGCAGCTGCGGCGCACAGTGGCTCTGCTGTACAGCCAGCTGGAAAAGAAGAATATTGAAATTGTCCTTGACACAGGAGACATCACCGTTCACGGCAACAGAGACATGCTGGGCGAAGTGTGGATGAACCTGCTGACCAATGCCATCCGCTACACGCCGGAGAACGGACGCATCTGCGTGCGCGCCGCTGAGCTGCTGGACGAGATCGAAGTGGAGGTGGAGGACAACGGCTGCGGCATGACTCCGGAGGTCAGAGCCCGTGTCTTTGAGCGTTTCTATCAGGGAGACCGTTCCCGCTCCAACGAAGGCAATGGCCTTGGCCTTGCTCTGGTCAAGCGAATAGTTGATCTGTCAGGAGGCAGGGTAGAGGTGGAGAGCGCTCCCGGTGCCGGATCGGTGTTCAGAGTGCTTCTGCCCAGAGACTGAGATAAAGGTGGGCTGAAAATGGGTTATGAATTTCACATCACCCGCGCCGAATGCTGGTTTGAGGACGACTGTCCTGTCACCATGAGCCAGATAATGGAGCTTCCCGGCGGTCTGCCGGAGGGTTTTGAGCTGTCGCGTACCGATACGGTCACAACGACCACGCCGCAGGGGAAAAGCCTGACCGCTCTGGTGGGAAAATATCTGATATATGAGGACAGCGGTGACCCGGAAAGCCGCGTGCACATCTATTTTCAGCCGGACATTGCACCGTTTTTTCGTGTGAGCAGTGAAGAATATCTGCGCCCGGTCATCCTGCTTGCCGGTATGCTCGGAGCGTCCGTTCAGGGCGACGATGGTGAGGTGTACACGCTGCAGAACGGCAAAGTAACCGTCACTTAATGGGGAGGGTGATTAAAAATGACACAGGACGAAATGAACATACTTGTGCCCAGGAAGCTCAGGGAGATAGAGCGAGATTACGGTGTGGAGGTGCTGCTGGCTGTGGAATCGGGCAGCAGAGCGTGGGGCTTTGCTTCACCGGACAGCGATTTTGACGTCCGCTTTCTCTACAGACAGCCGATGGAGAGCTATCTGAGACTTAACAGCACCCGTGATGTCATCGAACTGCCCATAGACGACACGTGGGATGTCAGCGGCTGGGATCTTGACAAGACCCTGCGGCTGCTGTTCAAGTCCAATCCCACGCTTTACGAATGGATGGGCTCGCCCATAGTATATTGCCGTACCGGATTTGCCGAACGTCTGGCGCCTCTGGCGGAGCAGTATTTTTCCGAAAAGAACATGCTGTATCATTATGTGAACACCGCCCGCCGCACCATGAAGGAACAGCTGTCCGGAGACAGGGTGAAGCCGAAAAAATACTTCTATGCACTGCGTCCGGTGCTGGCATGCAACTGGATAACGGAAAACCACTCGGCGCCGCCGGTGCTTTTTGAAGAGCTGACCCATCTGCTGCCTCAACAGCTGCGGGGCGTACTTGAGCACCTGCTGGAGCTGAAGATGAACAGCCCGGAAAACACATTGATTGAACCTATATCCGCACTGCATGAATATCTGACGCAGGCAATATCCGACATAGATGCCCGCATAGAGACTTACCCCAAAAACGAGCGGCATTCGTGGGATGCGCTCAACGAGTTTTTTGTTTCCGAAATATCCCGTGCATGATACAGAAATCAACTGCCTGCAAGCCGCCGGAATCCCCTTCGGCGGCTGCTTTTTGCGTGCAGGAAAGAATTTTCGTGTTTTCTGCGACCATCAGGAAAAAAACGGTACTTATAGGACAGAGAGCTCTCGAAACAAGATCAAAGGAGGCCGGTCAATGGAGGACAGAGACATTGTCGCCCTTTACCGGGCACGTGACGAACGAGCCATTGAGGAAACAAGGGAAAAGTACGGCGGTTACTGCTTTGCGATTGCCCGGAACATACTGACAGTGCCGGAGGATGCGGAGGAATGCGTAAGCGACTGCTACATAGAGGCGTGGAACAGCATTCCGCCCCATGAGCCGCAGGTGCTGCCCGCCTTTCTGGCACGGCTGGTGCGTTGTGCCAGTCTGAAAAGATGGAGACACATGCGGGCTCAGAAGCGGGGCGGAAGGGAAAACACATTGGTTTATGAGGAGCTGTCCGAGTGTATTCCCGATTCGGGCAGCGTGGAGCAGCGTGCCGAGGCAAAGGAGCTTGCGGCTCTGCTGGATGGCTTTCTTGCCTCGCTGCCCGACAGTCAGCGGCGTGTGTTTGTCTGCCGCTACTGGTACTTTGACACCATTGAGGATATATGCGGTCGTTTCGGTTACGGGCAGAGCAAGGTCAAATCCATGCTTGCCCGCACACGCAGACAGCTGCATACACTGCTTGAAAAGGAGGGCATCATATAAATGAAAACCGATATTCTTACCGATGCCGTCGGCATGATAAGGGACGACTACATTGCCGACGCACACAGCTTCACGGCAAAAAAACGCAGCCGACCCTTCCGCACGGTGGTAGCCGTCGCTGCGGCGCTGACGCTGACCTTTGCCGCGTCCCTTTCTGCCATGGCGGCTGCGGACGTGGATGAAGCCTACCGGCTGATGTATGCTTTGTCGCCGTCGGTGGCGCAGATGCTCAAGCCGGTGTGCATGTCCTGCGAGGATAACGGTGTGCGCATGGAAGTCATTTCCGCAGACCTCAACGCAGACGAGGCGTACATCTACATTTCCATGGAGGATCTTATCGGCGACCGCATAGACAGCACCATCGACCTGTACGACAGCTACCAGATCAACCGCAATTTTGACTGCGCAGCAGGGTGCGAACTTGTGAATTACGACGAAAACACAGGAAAGGCCATGTTCCTTATCCACATGCAGAATATGAAAGAGGGCGAAAAAATAAGGGGCGGCAAGATAACCTTTTCGGTGAGGGAGCTGCTCAGCAATAAGAATGTAATAAATGAGATACTGCCAGTTGATCTGACGCTGGCAGCGGATAACGCACCCACTCAGCTGGTTTCTCCCGACCGGCTCAGAGGCACCGGATTCAACGGACAGTGGCCGGAATCGACCCTCTTTCTTGCGCCTCAGGAGGACGGCGTGTACAATACCGGCGCAGGGGCAGCACTCACCGCCATGGGCTATATCGACGGCAGACTGCACATCCAGATGCGCTACGACACATACCGGGACGGCAAGTGGTACTATGACAACCACGGCTTCCTCCAGCTGCTGGACGAAAACGGCGAACCGGCAGAAATGGATTGCTATGAATTCTGGGATGGCGAAATGGTGACCAGCCGGACCGACTGGCAGATCATGCAGCGCCACCAGAGCTTCTGCCAGGAGTATATCCTGGACATCCCGCCGGAGGAGCTCTCCGGTTACCGGCTGCATGCCGACCTGTGGCTGTGCGACACTCACATGGATGGCAACTGGGAGGTCACCTTCCCGCTGGAAAACGATCAGTGAATGAACTTACAAAAAGCCCGC
>JAZUOR010000292.1:0-7243 GCA_045604745.1 Acutalibacteraceae bacterium
GGCTTCAATTACAGCCAGACCATGATGTTCATCGTGCTGCCTCAGGCGCTCAAAAATGTTCTGCCCGCCCTCGCCAACGAGTTTATTGTTCTGCTCAAGGAAACCTCTGTTTCCGGCTACATCGCCATGCAGGATCTGACAAAGGCCGGCGATATCATCCGCGGCAGAACCTATTCGGCTTTCATGCCGCTCATCGCTGTGGCACTTATCTATCTGGTGCTGGTTATTTTCTTCAGCTGGCTCGTAGGAAAGCTTGAAAGGAGGCTGCGTAACAGTGAGCGATAAGACTCTTATTTCCGTTGAGAATGTAACAAAATCCTTTGCAAAGAACACTATACACGCCCTCAACGGTGTTTCCACCCATATCAACAAAGGTGAAGTGGTTGTCATTGTCGGTCCTTCCGGCAGCGGCAAATCCACTCTTCTGCGCTGTCTGAACCTCCTTGAGGTACCCACCTCCGGCAGTATTATCTTTGACGGCGTTGACATCACTGATGAGAAAACCAACATTGACGTTCACCGTCAGCGTATGGGCATGGTTTTCCAGCACTTTAACCTCTTCCCTCACATGACAATCCTCGGAAACATGACTCTTGCTCCCATCAAGCTGCGCGGTCTTTCCAAGGAGGAAGCCGAAGCAAAGGCTATGGAGCTGCTGGAGCGAGTAGGCCTTGCCGACCGTGCAAACGCTTATCCCAGCCAGCTTTCCGGCGGACAGAAGCAGCGTATCGCCATTGTGCGTGCTCTGTGTATGGAGCCGGAGGTCATGCTCTTTGACGAGCCCACCTCTGCTCTTGACCCGGAAATGGTCGGTGAGGTTCTGGAAGTTATGAAGGATCTTGCTCACAGCGGCATGACAATGGTGGTTGTAACCCACGAAATGGGCTTTGCCAAGGAAGTGGGTGACCGCGTGCTGTTCATGGATGAGGGCAAGCTGGTTGAGGACGCTCCTCCGGAGAAGTTCTTCAGCAATCCTGACAACACCAGACTGCAGAGCTTCCTTTCAAAGGTTCTGTAGCATCAACAAACGCAACGGGAGTATGCCGGCGGCATACTCCCGTTTCTCATGCATTGAAACAGCCGCCCTGCCCCGCTCGGACAAGACGGCTGTTTCCTTAGCGAGCCGCCTGCTGGCGACCCGTTATTTACTTGAATGTTAACCCTCGACCAGCATTTCCTTGTCGGTAAACACACGCAGGAAACCGAGCACCTGTACTCCAAGGCTTTCAAGCTGCTGTTTTTTGACCAGCTGTTCTCCGTAGGCAGCTGCGGGCAGGATGAATCCGGCTTCATTGAGGACATCCTCGCGCTCGATACGCTGAACGCTGCCAAAGACCTTTTCAACTGCGGCAATAAGCTCAGCTTCAGGCAGACCGCTCACGCGCAGATACATCTGAACGTTCTGGTCGTCAATAGGACGGACGAGTTCAGGCGAACCGTCTTCCCAGTAGAGGTACTTGCGGGCCGCAAAGTGCTTGACGCAGTCGATAACGTCGGCAACAACGGCACTGGCGGTGGGCAGCTTGCCTGCACCGCGTCCGTAGAACAGCACATCGCCTGTTGCGTTGCCCTGAGCAAGAACGCCGTTGAATACGTCATCCACACGCCACAGCTGATTGGTGTTGGGGACAAACATGGGAGCCACGCACATTTCAAGCGTGCCGTCCTCAAAGGGCTTGGCCATGCCCAACAGCTTGACGCTGCCGCCCCATGCATCGGCATAGCGGACATCCTCAAGAGTGACATTGCGGATTCCCTCGGTGGAAACCTGTTCGGGATATACATGCTTACCATAGCAGAGAGATGCAAGGATACAGATCTTGCGGCAGGCGTCCATGCCGTCAACATCGGCACTGGGGTCAGCCTCGGCGTAACCCAGCTTCTGTGCAAGCGCCAGAGCGTCCTCAAAGGACATATGCTCGTAGATCATCTTGGTGAGGATGAAGTTGGTCGTGCCGTTGAGGATGCCGCATATCTCCAGCACCTCGTTGGCTGCCATGCACTGGCTGAGCGGACGGATGATGGGAATGCCGCCGCCAACGCTTGCCTCAAAGAGGAAGTTGAGGTTCTTTTCCTTAGCGATGGTAAGAAGCTCCTGACCCTTTGCGGCAACCAGCTCCTTGTTGGAGGTTACAACGCTTTTTCCTGCCAGCAGAGCACGCTTGCAGAAATCGTAAGCAGCACGAAGACCGCCCATGCATTCAACGACTATGCGAATTTCAGGATCGTTTTCAATATCCTCGAAATTTTTGGTAAACTTATCGGCATATGGAGAATCGGGAAACTCTCTGAGATCGAGTATCCGTTTGACCTCGATTTCCTCCTTGGCCCGTTTGGAAATACCTTCCTTGTTTTTATCCAGCACCTCAAGAACGCCCGAACCGACCGTTCCGTGCCCCATAACTGCTATGTAAACCATGTTTTTCTCCTTGAACCGGCTGTGATACCCGCCGGAATATATATAGACTACTATAGCACAAAGCTATTCGACACGCAAGTGAAAATATCAGACTTTTTCCCGGCTTTTTCAGTCAAATATATCTATATTTCTGTTGCACTTATGGTCAAAATATGCTAAATTATGTTTGTATTCTTTTTACAGTTGTGCAAGGTCACAACTGACAGATTTTCAACATAACGGAGGTATCGTCATGGGCAGCAAAAAGACTTCTGCGGCGGTGCGAAAGCCGCAATATGCCACGTCCACCTTTGAGCGCTTTTCATACGGAGGCTTTTTCTTCGGACAGAATATCATCTACATTCTGCAGCTGCAGTATTTTTCAGACTTTCTTATCAATACCGTAGGCTTTTCCACCGCCACGGTCATGGCTCTTCTGGCTGCCTCCCGTGTGTGGGATGCCGTCAACGACCCCATTATGGGCGCAATCATAGACAAGGTCAATTTCAAAAAAGGTAAATTTCTGCCGTGGATAAGGGTATCAACCTTTCTTATTCCGTTCTTCCTGCTGATGATGTTTGTCAACCCCAACTCCATCATGGGTGCTTCGGCTCCCGGATGGGCAAAGCTGGGCTTTTCTTTCCTTGCCCTGCTGCTGTGGGATCTTTCCTACACACTTTCGGACGCTCCCCTGTTCTCCCTTGCCACCGCCATGACTCCCCATCTTTATGAGCGTGACAAGCTCATGTCACACGGACGTCTGGCTGCAGCCCTTGCAGCCATCAGCAGCGCGGCATATCCCATGCTGCTTCAGCCGCTGGGCGCATTCGGCACAGTGGCTATCTACTGCGTGATAGCCCTGCTGTTCATGCTGCCTGTTTCCTTTGCGGCTAAGGAGCGTGTTTATCACCGTCCCAATGATTTCAGCTTCTTTGAGGTATTCAAGTACCTCTTCCAGAACAAACCCCTGCTTATCTATTATATAGGCTACTTTGCCGTCAGTGCCACCAACACTCTGCAGAGCTTTGCCATCTACTTTGCACGCGGCAATCTGGGCAACGAGGGCATCGCCACTCCCATTATGGCAGTAAGCATCGTTCCGGTCATTATAATCACACCCTTCATCCCCTCTCTCATCAGCCGCTTCGGCAAAAAGAATCTGACCATTTTCTCCAGCATCGTTGCCATCATTCTGTGCGTGGCTCAGTATTTCGTCGGATACCGGAATCTTATAGTTTTCATGGCGGTGTGTGCCGTAAGGGTTGTGTTCATGATGATACCGCTGATCGTTTACGGCATGTTCACCGCAGACTGCATAGAATACTGCGACGCCAAGACCGGCAAGCGCACCGAGGGAATCTCATTCTCCCTGCAGACTCTGGTCACCAAGCTTTCGGGCAGCGTTGTCACCGTTATCGGTCTTGCTGTAATGTCCGCCTTTGGCTATGTGGAGCAGCTTGAGTCCTTCCAGCCCGAACGGGCTCAGGATGGCATCTGGATCGTAATGAGCATCCTGCCCGCCGCAGGTTATGTGGTAATGCTGATAATCATGCTGTTCTTCTACAAGCTCAGGGAGTCTGATGTTCAGGCGATGATTGACGCCAATCAGGCCCGCGACGCTGCCATTGCCGCAGGCGAAGCATCCGATTCCGTCGTCGGAGTGATTATCCCGGACGAGCCTGCTGTTCCTGAAGTACTGGCAGATCCCTTTATCGACAACTGAGGAGGATAACCACTTTGAAGACCATAACCGCAAAAAGCAAACTGCGCGACATGCTGAGCAATCCCATTGGCAGGGACGTTGCCGACCGGCTGCTCAGCACCATGGGACTGAAGCTCAGCCTTGTGGATAATCCCATCGTGGGCGGCATACGCATCGGCTCCATCCCAAAGCTTACAAAAGGCGCTGTTGACAGCAGTGTCATCGACACCATAATAAATCTGCTCAACAGCGTTGATGGCAATGTTTCTCCCCGTACAGACGGTGAGTTTGAGGAAAAATGGTGGAAGGATCTGGTGGTGTATCAGATTTATCCCCGATCCTTTATGGATACCAACGGCGACGGAATCGGCGATCTGCGCGGTGTCATCAGCAAGCTTGATTACCTCTGCGAGCTGGGTGTCAACGCCATCTGGCTCACGCCGGTATGCGACAGCCCTAACGACGACAACGGCTACGACATACGCGATTACCGCGCCATTATGAATGAATTCGGAACCATGGAGGACTACGATGAGCTTGTGGCCGAGGCGCACAGCCGCGGCATGAAGATCATCATGGACATGGTACTCAACCATTGCTCCGACGAGCACGAATGGTTTAAACGTGCCCTTGCCGGCGAACAGAAATACAAAGATTATTTCTTCTTCCGGGACGGCACTCCCGACACCCCGCCCAACAACTGGCTCAGCTTTTTCAGCGGCAGTGCGTGGAACTATTATCCCGAAGCCGGTCAGTGGGCACTGCATCTTTTCTCCAAAAAGCAGATGGACCTCAACTGGAACAATCCTGAGGTGCGCAGAGAGGCCTGCGACATACTCAACTTCTGGCTGGACAAGGGTGTGGATGGCTTCCGGCTGGATGTTATCAACTACATCGGTAAGGGTGAAGACCTGCCCGACGGCAGCGAGGCTATCGGCGCCATGCTGGGTTATCGCGGCATTGAGCATTATTTCTTCGCTCCGGCTCTGCATGATCGTCTGCACGAAATGTACGAAAAGGCGTTTGGTCCGCACGATGCCTTTACCGTTGGCGAAACCCCCGGCACCGGCATCAACATGAACCGGCTGATAACCGATTCCCGCCGTCAGGAGCTTGACACGGTATTCTGCTTTGACCATCTCAACAGTCCGGGCAAGGATAAATACGACATCTGTGACTATGATCTGCAGTGGGTAAAACGAATTCTGACCGTCCAGCAGACCGAATACGGCAAGGATTGCTGGAACTCCATCTTCTTTGAAAACCACGACAACCAGCGTGTGGTTTCCAAGATCGTGCGTGACAACCGGCACTTCCGCGATGCGGCTGCAAAGATGATTGCCGTGATATCCATGACCCTCGCGGGCACGCCCTTTATCTATCAGGGGCAGGAGCTGTGCATGATGGGCACAACCTTCACGCCGGACGAAATGCGTGACGTTGAGGCCATCAACCTGCTTGCAGAAAAACCCAACGGCATGACCGAGGAGCAGATAATGGAGCGCATCAATTTCGGAGGCAGAGACCATTCAAGGCTGCCCATGCAATGGGATGATTCTGAAAATGTGGGTTTCACCACCGGTACCCCGTGGATCAAGCCGGGCGAGCGTTCGGCGGTATACAACGCTGCTGCACAGACGGCTGATGCCGGTTCGGTATTCTCTGCGTACAGGCAGCTGATCGCTCTGCGCAAGGCCGAGCGTACTCTGCGCTACGGCGAATTCATACCTGCCAGAAAATGTGCTGACGAGCTGTTCTGCTACACGCGCAGGGATAAGGACGGCAGCTTCTATATTGAGATCAACCTGACCGACCGTGAACAGAAGCGTCCCTCTCTGCCCAAAGGCGCACAGCTGGTATACGGCTCATACGGTTCAGCGGAAAAGAAGCTGAGAGCTTACGAGGCAAATATTTATCGCTGCTGACAGGCAGCTCATCTGACCCGGCAGAACACTGTTTCTGCCGGGTTAATCTTTGATTCAAATTTTATTAATATTTTTTTAATATTTCACCAACTTTTTTCGGTCCCCGCCGGTTATACAGTTGAACAGGCCGGAAAGAGCCTGATATAAACCAAAGAAATCAAAGAGACAAGCACGAAAGGAATGTACTGTTATGAAAAAGAACATCATACGCAGCCTTGCACTGTTCCTCGCCTCTGTAATGACTGTGACCGCACTGTCCGGCTGCAGCGCAATGTCCGAATCCGAACCTATGTATAATGCATCTGCTCCGGAATATATAATGGATTCCACCGCCGCAGAATCGGAAATGATGTATGACGCATCTTATACCTACACTGACGGAGATCCTGGAGAGTATTACTTCCCTGAGGTTGATTACAACACCGAAGAATACAACACTATCACCGAAAACAGTTTTCTGGCCGTTGCCACCAATCCTCTGTCAACCTTCTCTGCCGACGTTGACACCGCCTCCTACACCAACGTGCGCAGGTACATCAACAACGCTGAGCTGCCGCCCGCCGATGCTGTGCGCATTGAAGAGCTGCTCAACTACTTTACCTACGATTATCCCCAGCCCGACGGAGAGGAGCCCTTCTCCGTGACCACCGAGGTAAGCAAGTGCCCGTGGAACGAGGATCACGAGCTGCTGCTTGTGGGCATGCAGGCAGAGAAAATCGACGCCGATTCGCTTCCCGACTCCAACTTTGTTTTCCTCATCGACGTTTCCGGCTCCATGGATTCCGCCGACAAGCTGCCTTTGGTAAAGGAAGCTTTCATGCTGCTTACCGAGCAGCTGGATGAAAACGACCGCATCTCCATTGTCACCTACGCCAGCACTGACGCTGTTGTGCTCAGGGGTGCCACCGGCGACGACAAGCAGGCAATCATGGACGCCATCAATGAGCTTGACGCCGGCGGCTCCACCGCAGGCTCCAAGGGCATCACCACTGCCTACAGCCTTGCTGAAGAATACTTTATTGAAGGCGGCAACAACCGTATAATTCTTGCCACTGACGGCGATCTGAACGTAGGTCCCTCCAGCGAGGGCGCACTGACCCGTCTGGTGGAAAAGAAGCGCAAGAACGGCGTTTTCCTTTCAGTCATGGGCTTTGGTACGGGCAACATCAAGGACAACAAGATGGAAGCACTTGCCGACAACGGCAACGGCAGCTACCA
>JAZUOR010000293.1:0-7658 GCA_045604745.1 Acutalibacteraceae bacterium
TTGGCTCACAGAACGACATGGCTACGATCCGACTTAACAGTACATCATGGAAGGCAGGCATAATTGCAGGCCTTGCACTGATTATCCCCTCCACCCTTCAGCAGATCGGACTGACCGAGGCTTCTGCCGGCAAGGCAGGCATGATTACCGGTATGTATATTATCACCGTCCCGCTTCTGGGGCTCTTTATCGGAAAAAAGTGCGGACTGAACGTCTGGGTAGCTGTCGCTCTTGGCGTGGCAGGAATGTATCTGCTGTGCGTCACCGGAGATTTTTCGCTCAGCAAAACCGACACCCTGCTTATCATCTCCATCTTCTTCTGGGCAATTCAGATTCTTGTCATTGATCATTATGCTGCAAAGGTAGACTGCTTCCGTCTGTGCTGCATGGAATTTCTGGTGTGCTCGGTATTATCCTGTGTGCCTATGCTGCTGACCGAAGAGCTTCCCGGAAAGGCAGAGCTGATGGGCGTTGCCCTGCCGGTGCTCTACGTAGGCGTTTTCTCCTGCGGTATCGCCTATACATTACAGCCGCTTGGACAGCGTGACACTCCTCCTGCAGCCGCCGCGCTTATAATGTGTCTTGAATCGGTATTTGCAGCTCTCACCGGATTTATACTTCTCGGAGACAGCTTTACTACCCGTGAGCTCATTGGCTGCGCTCTCATGCTTTCCGGCACTGTGCTTGCGCAATTCCCGTTCAATTCCAAAAACGAGAAAGTCGAATCCTCGACCTGATAGATTATTGCCGCACATTCACAAATGACTGTTTCAATGAACGGAGGATAACACGATGAAGAACGGTGAATACGAATATCACCTCAGACTTCGCGACGGCGATGTCGGCAAATATTGCATTCTGCCGGGCGATCCCGGACGATGCGAAAAAATTGCAAAACACTTTGACAACGCACAATTCGTTATGTCCAACCGCGAGTACACCACTTATACCGGCACTCTTCTTGGCGAAAAGGTATCGGTTGTGTCAACCGGCATCGGCGGCCCGTCTGCCTCCATATGCATGGAAGAACTCCATGAGCTTGGTGTGCACACCTTTATTCGCGTTGGTACCTGCGGCGGTATGAACCCCAAAATTGAAGCCGGCGACTGTGTCATAGCCACCGGCGCGGTTCGCATGGAGGGAACCAGCAAGGAGTACGCACCAATCGAATTCCCTGCTGTAGCCGATTTCGACTGCGTTCTCGCTCTTGTTCAGGCTTCTCAGAAACTCAACAAAAAATTTCACGTAGGCGTGGTGCAGTGCAAGGACTCCTTTTATGGACAGCACGACCCATCCTCAATGCCGGTGGGATATGAGCTTGGCGAAAAATGGGAGGCATGGAAACGTCTGGGCGTACTGGCAAGCGAAATGGAGTCCGCTGCGCTGTTCACCGTTGCCGCCGCCAGAGGCCTGCGCTGTGGTTCGGTCTTTCATGTAGTGTGGAATCAGGAAAGCAAATCAGGCCGCGGTGTCCCAAGTGAAAGCACCGCTGACGCTATCACCATCGGAGTGGAAGCACTGAAGCTCCTTATCGAACGCGACCGTGAGTCACAACAGTAATTGCACATATCAATCTCATTTTTAGCGCACATAAAAGCCGCTGCTGATTTTTGCACCAGCAGCGGCTTCGTTGTTCTTAAATTTTAATTCTGTCTGAGGTGAACATCCACCTGCTCACGGGCAAAGGATATGTTCCGTGCCTTAAGCTCGTTATAGACACGCTCTTCTACATCGTAGTAAGCTGCCCAATAGTCAGAAGTTCTCAGCCATACACGCAGATCAAACACAATGCGTCCCTCACCGAAACTGCGGATACCGATAACAGGCGCATATTCTCCTTCGCTAAGAACGATCTCGCTTCCACCAACTGCTGCAAGCAGCGCTTCCTTTACCTCTGCAATATCAGAATCAGCTGCGACGGCAAACTGGAGCTCAATACGACGTTCATTCAGCGCAGTATGATTGATGATTTTTGCGGAAGTGACTGATGAGTTGGGGTAAATCACTTCTTTGTTTTCAGTGTTGATGAGAGTTGTGTACATCAGGGATATCTCCTTGACAGTACCGCTGGAAGACTCAAGCTCAACGTAATCTCCTGCCTTGAAGGGCTTGTTGAAAAGAATAAGTACTCCGCTTGCAAAGTTGGACAGGCTGTCCTGCATAGCAAGACCGACGGTAATACCGGCAGCACCGAGGGCGGTGATGATGGATGTGATATTCAGTCCCATAGCAGCAATGGCCATGATAACAACGACCGTCTTCAGGCCAACGCGCACGCAGGAAACTACAAACTTTGCGACAGCGGTATCGACCTTTGAACGTCTGAGCGCACCTTTGACAGCGCCGGCTACAATTGAGGCAATCCAGAAGCCAACGATTAAAATAAGTACAGTCTTAAGCAGCGACACACCGGTCTTTGCAAGCCATTCCAGCATAGAATCGCCATATTTAGACCAGATAGAGACAAACCAATCGCCAATATTTTCCAAGAACGCCATAATATCTCTCCCTTTTCTGTTTTTTGCAGGAATAATATTGATAAGTATAACACCTCTGTCGGTTCTTTGTCAACCGGCAGAGGTGTTATCTGAATCAACTGATTTTTGGTATTGCCTTTCTGATACGAGGACAGAGTACAGCAGCTGCTGCTATTTTAACCGCATCGGGCAAAAGAAAAGGAAGCACACACACAGCCGCAGCGTAAAGCAGCCCGGACTTAGTCACAGCAGCAAACCATAATATACCGCAGATGTAGCAGGATAATGTACCTGCTGCCATTCCGATAGCATGCCTCCACACCGGGACATCCTTCCCTCCTGTCATCAGTCCTACGATTAATGCACAGGGCAAATAGCCAATGATAAATCCGCCCGTCATTCCGGCAATACGCTCAAGTCCTCCCGTAAAGCCGGCAAATACCGGCATGCCGAGTGCTCCGAGAGCTATGTATATTCCCACCGCCGCAGCACCGCAGCCGGGACCGGACAGGGCTGCGGCGGCGCAGATGATAAACAGCGACAAAGAAACCGGCACAGGACCGATTGGAATTGATAACGGACCTATAGCACAACACAATGCAGCCATAAGAGCGACAAAGGTGAGTTTAGACGCCTTCATTCGGCTGTTTCCTTTCTCATTACCGCACTGCTTTCAGCAGCCTTTGCAGGCTTTTCTTCTTCTCCAAACTCATTTTTCTGGATAGACTGGAACCCTTCGCCCAGAATGTCACTTGCGTTTCCCACTATAATAAACGCTTCATGGTCTATAGCGCGAACAATGGAACGGATACGGTAAACCTCGTTGTTCCTGACTGCGCACATGATGATATCTCGCTCAGTTCCTGAATAGCCGCCTCTTCCGCGGATGATGGTTGTTCCACGGTCAACCTGCTCAATGATGCCTCGATTAACCTCTTCAGGATGCTTGGTAATAATAAACAGCTGTCTGCCGGTGTTCATTCCGTAAAGCATTTTATCCAAAGAAAATGAACTGACAAAGAGAGCTATCACTGCGTACAGCGCTGCGTTAAGTCCAGCCTCTATACTGCCGCCTTCAACACCAAATGCTATGGAGGCACCTGTGATAATTACTATGTCAATCATCAATATAAGGCGCCCCTGGGTGGCTGAAGGATTAAATTTTCCGAAGATACGGGCAAGCACATCCGTACCTCCTGTGGAACCACCCCGCATAAAAATCACAGCCAGTGCCATACCCATTGTAAGTCCGCCAAAAATTGAGGCGAGCAGAGTATCCTCGGTGTACTTAGGCAAAACCGGCTCCAACAGGTCAATAGCAAGCGACACTGTTGCCAGACACCAGCAGGTGCGAAGCACGTATTTCCAGCCTATGAATATCAGTCCGGCAATGAAAATCGGCACATTCAGAACCAGCATCATTGTACCAATAGGCAGACCATAGAACGTGTGCAGCACGGTTGAGATTCCGGTAATTCCTCCTGGCACTACGTTGTTTGGCGATGTAAAAATGTCAACGGAAACCGCATACATCAGCGCTCCGACAAGGTAGAACGCCGCATCCTTCAATAATTCAACAACCGTCGAGCGCACAGATCCGGCAGAACGCTTGTTTTTCATAAATCCAGTCTCTCACTTTCTCAGATTTCATGATTACATTCCGCTATGATGCCGTGTTATCGTCAGTTCCGATTTCATTCATCGCATCAAATAGCTCACGCAGACGCTCAATTCTGCCACTCATGTATATATACCCAAAAAGCGTCTCCACACCGGTGGCAGCACGATAATCAGATACTGCCGCATTCTTTGGTACATGAGACGAATGAGCATTTCTGCCGCGGTTGAACACCGCCTGCTCCTCTTCACTGAGCATGTCCTGGACACGTTTTATAGCTTCTGACTGAGCCTTACAGCGAACCTGTTCCACGGCCTTTTTATGCAGCACATCTGCTCCGGAACGACAGGAGCTTACCAGCCGTTCACGCACCATCAGACTATACACAGCGTCTCCCACAAACGCAAGAGCCGCCGTGCTCAATTCTCTGGGGCTGCAGCTGTCTCCAAGAATTCTGTCCATATAACTATTCTCTCCGTTATCTGATAAAATACGACGGTTTATTCTGGTATCAGTTGACGAAATCAAACTCAACATCGTAAATATTTACGGTGTCCTTTTCCTGGATTCCTGCGTCACGCAAAGACTGAACAATGCCGCTCTGCTCAAGTACACGCTCAAAATACTGAAGCGATTCGTAATCAGAAAAGTTAATGGAACGCATAACCTGAACGAGCCATTCACCTTCAACAAAGTATATGCCATCTTCTTCCCTGATGGTGAATTTGTTGCCACGCAGTTCCTCTTCATCCAGCTCCGGAACAGGATCCGGCTCGTAGCGCTCAATGGGTGGAAGAGTATCAAGCAAAGCGGCAATACGTTCGAGAAGCGGGTCTGCACCCACCCGGATTGCAGCCATCATCGGGAAATATTCGTAGCCGTTGCTCTGGCAGAACGCAGCAAATTCCTCCTGCTGCTCGTCGGTTGCAAGGACAATCTTATTGCCGACAACAAGCATGGGACGTTCCGCAAGCTTTGGATTGAACCTTACGAGTTCTTCATTGATAATTCGGAAATCTTCGTATGGATCACGTCCTTCACTGCCGGAAATATCCACCAGATGAACCAGCAGACGGCAGCGCTCAACATGCCTGAGGAACTGATGCCCAAGACCCGCGCCGTCACTTGCGCCTTCAATAAGTCCAGGAATGTCAGCCATGACAAAGCTCTTCTCCTCTGCCACTCGTACAACGCCGAGCGTCGGAGTCAGTGTGGTGAAGTGATAATTCGCGATGGCAGGCTTGGCTGCGCTCACCACCGAAATCAGCGAAGATTTTCCAACGTTAGGAAAGCCGACAAGTCCAACATCTGCCAGCAGCTTGAGTTCCAGAGTGACATCATACTGTTCGCCCGGAGTGCCCGGCTTTGCAAAACGAGGAGCCTGACGGGTCGGAGTCGCAAAGTGCTGGTTTCCCCAGCCACCTCGACCACCCTTGCAGATTACAACCGGCTGGTCGTCGGACATGTCTGCAAGAATCCTGCCGGTTTCTGTCTCGCGCACAATGGTACCCAGCGGAACCTCTACCACAAGATCCGCACCGTTCTTGCCGCTGCGGCGGTCGCCTTTTCCGTTTTCTCCGCGCTCGGCAACATACTTGCGCTTGTATCGGAAATCATCCAGTGTGGAAAGGTGCGGACTGACCTTGAAAATGACGCTGCCTCCCTTTCCTCCGTCCCCGCCATCAGGACCGCCGGAAGCCACATATTTTTCTCTGTGAAATGCTACGGCTCCGTCTCCGCCGTCTCCGGCCTTGAGCATGACCTTAGCAATATCTGTAAATCCAAGATGTCCCATAATTATACTTCCTTTCTCAGGAGTGTTTCTGTCTGCATTCGGCACTGATCCAATAAGCAGGATACTCATGGGTATAAACATAACCAAGTGACTCTGCAAGACCGACCGACATAAGATTTGCCGCGTCCCAGCTCGGATATAACCCCTTTTCAAGCGCATACAGCACAAGAGATGCCGCACAGGCTCTGGCTATACCCTTTCTGCGATAATCAACGCGTGTATCAATTTCGATTTCAATTCCCTTGTCATACACGGAATAGCACGAGGCTGCTCCCACAATCTCACCGTGATGCACGCAGGCAAATCCTGCCGCCAGACGCTCAAAAGTCTCACCATCATTGAAATTGGCAACCAGATCGCAAGACCATTTCTGCGAATATATAGTGTCATACATGGATGCATCAATTCGTACAATCTGCAGATCTTCAGCTGGATTAGCTGCCATTTTTCGCAGCCTTTCAACATCAAAATGATGCTCCGTTTTGCTTATAGCATATCTGATATGAAATTCACCTGAGGTAAAACGCTCTTTGATCAGGTCTTCCCATTTTTCATTCTGGGGTACTATCGTGCAGCCGCCCCGGTTTTCTTCCCGCCACGCAGCAATAAGCTCTCGCGCAGCAGGGGAATCAGCATCGCCTGCCACGAAAGAAAAACCAGCAGTCCCTTCTCCTTTACCGCCCATAAGAACATGGGCACAGGAAGGCGTTTCTAAACTGTCAACCCAGACATGACTGTTTGGATAATCCTGTAAGCAGGACAGTATAGTAGTATCATCCATATCTGCAAAAACAGGTGATGCAGCAATTTTATCTTTTCCAAAAAGCTCAATTATCATTTTATCCCTCGCAGAGTGTATGCAGCAACACTGACCGCTTTATCAGATTGACGAAAAAAAGCCCGAGGCAATACCCCGGGCTTTCGTGCTATAATTACTCAGCGGGATAGACGGAGGCCTTTTTGCGGTCTCTGCCCATGCGCTCGAAACGAACGATACCGTCGCAGGTGGCGAACAGGGTGTCATCGCTGCCGATACCGACATTCTCACCGGGATGGATGTGGGTGCCGCGCTGACGAACGAGGATGTTGCCTGCGAGAACGAACTGACCGTCGGCGCGCTTGACGCCCAGACGCTTGGACTCAGAGTCACGGCCGTTCTTGGTGGAACCCATACCTTTCTTATGTGCGAAAAGCTGTATGTTAATTCTAAGCATTGTATTATGCTCCTTCCCTAGTCGTTAGATTGATTATCCGTATGCGTTTCGGGTATTGCTCGCGTAGCTGCCTCATGTGAAGCTCAAAGCCCCTGAGCAGTGCCCGGCATGTATTTTCCTCCCCTGTCGGAACAAGAAAACTCATCTTGCCGTCCGACACAGCAGCTTTACCATCAACACCCAATACATCGGTTATAGTATTGACCGTAAGATAAGCAGCCGAGGAGATTGCTGCGCAGAGAATATCTTCGCCGAATCCGGCAAAACCGGTGTGACCTGAAATATCAAATCCGGCCAACTGACCGTCGCGCAGCAGAAAGGCTACCGTAGTCACCTGATTAAGCGATGGAAACGATCTCCAGCTTGGTGTAGGGCTGACGGTGACCCATGGTGCGAGAGGAGCTCTTCTTGGGCTTGTAAGTATAGATGCGGAGCTTCTTGCCCTTGCCGTTCTTGAGAACCTTTGCGGTGACCTTTGCGCCCTTGACGGCAGCACCGGTCTTGATTCCGTCGTCGCCGCCGATGGCTATAACATCGAGCTCGACAAGTCGGAT
>JAZUOR010000294.1:0-6185 GCA_045604745.1 Acutalibacteraceae bacterium
GATCTGGGCGCAGATATCTGCTGCGCTTCCGCCCACAAAACCCTGCCCGTGCTCACCGGCGGTGCCTATCTGCACCTGAATCGGAATATGGCGGAAATGTTCCCCCGGCCTCAGGTGAAAAAGGCTATGAGCCTCTTTGGCTCCACCAGCCCATCCTATCTGATAATGGCCTCCCTCGATCTGTGCCGCGCATGGCTTGAGAAGGAGGGAAGAGAGGCACTCCGGCAGACAGCCGGACAGTGTGAAAATATCCGCTCCACCGCCCTGCAGGCCGGCTTTTCTCTTCCTGCCGGAACGTGCGACCCTATGCGCATAACCCTGCTCTCCCGTTCTGCCGGCATGAGCGGCATTGTAGCTGCAGAACTGCTGCGCCGACGTGGCTTTGAGCCGGAATACGCTGATGACGACTGCATAGTCCTGCTGCCAACGCCCTTTGTAACCGGACAGCAGATGGATGCTCTTGGCAGAGAGATCGCATGGCTTCCTGCAGCCGCCCGCCGGCTCAGCGACCGCTGCCCGCTACGCACTCCACCTATTGGTGATGTGCTCGCCTGTGCACGGGAAGCCGTGCAGTCAAAGTCCCTGCGCTCTGCTGCACTTGCCGAGAGGGAAACAGTCCCCATCAGCTCCGCTGCCGGACGCATTGCCGCCTCCAGCGTATGCCCCTGTCCGCCGGGAGTTCCTGTGGTCATGCCGGGCGAACTCATCTCCAGACGCTGTGCCGAGCTGCTGTCCGCATTAGGAATTACTGAGACAGAATGTGTTATCTGACATATAATCACAGCCTCCATGCCATTTACTGACATGGAGGCTGTGTTCTGCAATTGTTATTCGACTACGAAGGAATAGGTTGTTCCATTGACGATCCCGGTGGCGTCAACGCCTGCCGTGGCGTATTCTCCGTCAACATAGAAAGCCCAGTACTTGCCGTCAGTGTCATAGTCAACGGTGATGCCATCAACAGTCTTGACATACAGGCCGTACTCGCCCTCTTCGCCGGCGATAAGCTCGTTTTCGAGAAGCGCATCGCCGACAATTTCCTCGTCGGTGCGTATCTCATAGGTGGTCATCTGTCCGTTTGCGTCGGTAACGGTAAAGGTGAAGCTGTTTTTGCCTTCACCCAGCACGCTGCCGTCGCTGGCGTTGTTGTCGCTGCACCCTGCTGCAAACAGTGCCATAGCCGCAATAAGCACCATACAAAGGACAAACGACAACGATTTTGCGAATCGTGTCTTCTGCATTTTGCATTTCTCCTTATGAATTGTATTCCCTTTCGCAGCTTTTCAGACTCAGCCGGCACTCGCAGCATTCACGAAAGGTTCCTGTCGGAAAAATATTTCGGCTCGGCGTATCATCCGCCCGCCTTCTCAGAATATACACTCCAATGGCTTGTCTCCGGTCTGCGGCTCCGGATAGGGCAGAGGATATAAAAAACGCCACACGGCGACGGGCTCGCACAGGATTCTCACCTGTTTCCTTTTCCGACCCGTTTATTATAGCATATGCTTTCGTTTTTGCAAGCTTGCTGAAAGCCCATACAAACAGCTCCGGTGCAGGTCACCGGAGCTGTTTGTTCAGCATATTATTTTACACAGACCGTTTTCACCCAGCCTGTCACGCCGTCGGGCAGCCTTCGGTCAGCCGGTGTTCCATCATCGAACATCAGGTCGTGCTGCACCCAGTTAATCATGCAATGCTGTCCCATCTCAATGCCGTAAAACACCGATGAAACACCGCCGTCGCCGTTGTACACCCATTCCGGGAAGAAGCACAGGCAATTGTCAAGGCTCATAAGCTTTTCCATCCGCGAAACGATGCACTGGTCAAAATCTGCCAGCTCGTCGTGCTTTCCGTGGGCTACAATAATCTGCGTACCGCTTTCGGATATCCTGTCCAGCGCGCTGTCCTCCGGCACATAGGAGGATGATATCGGCATGGCACCGTCGAAATAGCCGCTGTAGTCCTCAAGCAGCTGCCATGTGAAATAGCCGCCTACCGAGGCTCCCATAACGAATTTTTTGCCTATATTTCCCTTGTGCTCCGCGCACACCCTGTCGTAAATTGCCTTTACCGGCGCAGAGTGTTCCTTTGACCACGTTCCGAGCAGCGTACCGTCCTCCAGCCGCTGCTCGTTGGCCAGCGGCACAATAAGGAACGCCCCGCCCATGGCCTGCTGATACTTCGGCGATGCATACTGCTCAGCACCGCAGCACATGATGCAGCCCTCTTCCATGAGCGAATTGCTGGCACCGTGCAGCCACATCAGAACGGGATACACACCGTTGGGGTCGGCGCCATGCTTTACCGGATCGTAAACGTAGTATCTTATGTCTCCGGTCTGCTCGCAGGGATAAACATACCTGTCAAACAGATCAAAATATATCTTGCTCTTATAGGAGTTTTCATAGCTGATGAATTCGTTCTCCCGCAGGTATTTTGCCCATTCCGGAACTGCTTTTTTGTCCTGCTCCAGCTTTTTGAAATCGGGTAATGCCATTTTCGCACACATTCCTTTCCGTTTCCTGTTTATTCAGTGTTTTTCTTCTCTCTTTTTCATGTATACATATATATTAGCATATCCCTGCATTTTCCTCAACCCGATACATCCGCACAATTAAAATTTACTGAAAACTTTGACGTCACCGACTTAAAGTTCTAATTATATGCGATGGCTGATTCAGTCTTCCACACAAAGGAGGCCCTCACATGTTTTTGACGATATCGCGCTGCTTACCGACGAGGATTACACAAAGACCACCCGCATCGAGTGGCACAAACCGGTGTTTGCCGACGATGTGCTGACCGGAAAGGCTGTTGTCACTCAGCTCGCCAGACGCAATGCCTGCAACGGGCTTGCGGAGCTGACTATTTACGCTTACAACCAGCACTCTTACCGATATCACAGAGGCCATTGTGCAATGTCTGCCGTGATGAATTTTTAAGTAAAAAATATCTTGACAAACAAATTCAAATATGATATAAACAATGCAAATTAATAAAATCAAACACAGTGATGCGGAATAGTACGCAAACGCTTTCGCCTTCAGAGAGATGCCGGTCGGTGTGAGGCATCGGGAAAGTTCTGCCGAACTCGCCGCGGAGTGGCTGCCGTGAACGTTACCAGTAGGGGCAGACGGGAACTCCCGTAACAGAGTTAAGATGTGTCTGCATCTGAGTGCATCCCAAGCGGATGAAAAAGAGTGGTACCGCGGAAAGTTAAGCTTTGTTAACGTTTTCGTCTCTTTGAACCAACAAGGAGATGGAGACGTTTTTTTGTTGGCTTTGCGTCCTTTGCGTCCTTAATATGTATAATTATTTGAAAGGGGTTTTCACCATGAAGAAAATCAACGTTGCTGATATTACGCTCAAGAAGCTTGCTCAGGATCGCGAGGCCTCTCTGCTTTTCCGCGAAAAAACCGCAATCGCCGCCTGTGCCGCTTCTCTCGGCTCTGATGCCGTTCAACTCGCTCCCATCCAGAGCCTTCGTGAAGACACCATTATATACCGCACCATCGCCCAGAACGTAAAGAACGCTGTCGTTGCCCTGCCTGTAGGTTTTTCTGTCGATAGCGTTGCTTCTGCATGGGAATGCATAAAGGACGCTGAACATCCCCGCCTGCAGGTCGAGCTTCCGGTTTCCACCGTCCAGATGGAATACACCTATCACCTGAAGTCCGACAAGATGATCACACGTATTGCCGAGCTGGTCAAGGCAGCAAAGGAATTCTGCGATGATGTCGAGTTCTCCGCAATGGATGCCACCCGTGCTGACGAGGCGTTCCTCATTGCCGCTGCAAAAGAGGCGATTGCCAACGGAGCCGGCATGATTACCATTTGTGACGACGCCGGTACTTCCCTGCCCGGAGAGATTGCCTCTCTGACCGGTAAGGTGAAGGCCGCCGTGGATGTACCCGTTTACGTTCAGGTTTCCGACCGCATCAGCATGGCAGTCGCCTCCGCCATTGCTGCCGTTGAATACGGCGCAGACGGTGTGAAGTGTGCCATGGCCGGCAAGGATATCCTTCTCACCGGAGAGCTTTCCGACGCAGTCAGCGTATGCTCCGCTCAGATCGGCGCAGAGACATACCTCAACAACACCAAAATTCACGCCAGCATCAGCGAGCTGCTCGCCAGCCTGAACCACGAGGCCTACGAAACAGAGAGCGCTGTGAGCGAAAAGAAAAAGATTCTGCTGGACTACGACAGCACTATTTCTCAGGTAGCTCAGGCAGCCCAAATCCTCGGCTACGACCTTTCTGATTCCGACTGCGGAAACGTTCATAAGGCTCTGCTGAGAGTATGCGAAAAGAAGGATGCCGTAGGAGCCAAGGAGCTTGAGGCTCTCATCGCCAGCTCCGCTATGCAGGCTCCCTCCACCTATCACCTCGAAAGCTACACCACCAGCAGCAGCAATCTTGCCAGCTCCATGTCTCAGGTCACTCTCACCTGCAACGGCGAAAGCATCAGCGGCGTGAGCATCGGCGACGGCCCCATCGACTCGGCCTTCCGCGCCATCGAGCAGTGCATCGGGCACCATTACGAGCTGGATGACTTCCAGGTTCAGTCGGTAACCGAGGGCAAGGAAGCTCTCGGCTCGGCGCTTGTCCGTCTTCGCAACAACGGAAGACTCTATTCCGGCAACGGAATTTCTTCTGACATCGTGGCAGCCAGTATCAGAGCCTATATAAACGCACTCAACAAGATCGTATTCGAGGAGGAATAAGATGAAAATCGTATTTTCTACCAAAAATGTAAAGCGCGCTTCTTTCCTCGATCTGTGCCGCTACGCCTACGACTATGGCTTTGACGGCTTTGAGATATACGACGCCATTAAGGAACGCGGTCAGCACCACGACAGCATCCTGCGCCGCGACCATATCGCCGATGCCAAGCGGAAGCTTGTCAACCGTAACCTTGCCGTATCGGCGCTCCACTACCCCTGTTCTCTTGACTCCGACGAGGCCACCGCCGACACTCTGGCAAAGTACGTTGACATGGCTGCAAACGCCAGCGTCGGGAACGTAATTATCCGCGTTGAGAAAGAGACTTCCTTCGACGTGCTGGACGAAAAGCTGGGCAAGGCCATCCTGCGTGCCGAGCTGTCCGACGTAGGCATCCTGCTGGAAACAGTGGGCTACCTTGCCAACACTGAAAACATCATCCGTATCATAAACCACTTCTCCTCGGCTGCCATCGGCGTTTCGTGGAATGTGCGCGGAACTTATTTCGGAGCTGAAGAGACGGCTGAAACTACCATTAAAACCCTGGGCGCTTACATCAAATACGTGCGTCTGGGCGATATGAAGGACGGCAAAACCGTACTGATCGGCGAGGGCGAGCTCCCCGTGGACGGACTGCTCAGTGCCCTTTCCTCCCTCAACTTTGACGGCTTCATCTGTGCCGCATGGAACGAGGAGATCAACGATGCCGACATCGTGCTGACTCACTTTGCCAACTATATCTCATCCCTCAAGCGGGAAAAAAAGGAATATGACCGGGCTTATTACAACCGTGCAAAGACCGGCACCTATGTGTGGAAGAAGTATGATGTCATTGAAGCTACCTTCTCCGACGTGCTGGATACTATGGTTGCCAATTACCCTGACCAGTACGCCTTCAAATATCCCACTCTTGACTACACCCGTACCTACCGTCAGTTCCGCCGCGACGTTGACGAATGCGCCGCCGCCCTCATCTCTCTGGGCGTAAAGGCCGGCGACCACGTAGCCATCTGGGCAACCAATGTACCCCAGTGGTACATCACTTTCTGGGCAACAACAAAAATCGGTGCCGTGCTGGTTACCGTAAATACAGCTTACAAGATCCACGAGATTGAATACCTGCTCAAGCAGTCCGACACCCACACCCTCGTCATGATCGAGGACTGCAAGGACAACAACTACAAAGAAATCATCCAGGAGCTGTGTCCCGAACTTGAGCATCTCACTCCCGGCGCTCCTCTCTATTCAAAAAATCTGCCCTTCCTGCGCAATGTTGTAACCGCCGGCTTCTCCATGCCCGGCTGTCTCACATGGGAGCAGATGCTGTCCCGCTCTGCTCTTGTTCCCCGCGAGGAGGTCCGAAGACGCGCTTCCCTCGTCAAGCCTGACGACGTGTGCAACATGCAGTACACCTCAGGTACCACCGGCTTCCCCAAGGGAGTTATGCTCACCCACCGCAATATC
>JAZUOR010000295.1:0-3153 GCA_045604745.1 Acutalibacteraceae bacterium
CACTGCGCACGTGAAGAGAACGACTATCTCGACTCCCTTGCCGCAGAGGCTCTTGAGCAGGCAGCCTGCACAACCGGCTGGCGGTGCGAAGATATCGCTGCTCTGCCCCCTGTCATTATGCGGCGCGCGGTAATTCTAATCGCCGCTTCCGCAGACGCAGTACCTGATCACGCTCAGGTGACGCTGTGCCTTGAATGCGTTCGCAGCGGATCCGGAGCGGTGGTTATTCGCAGGGATGCACGTTTTTCCGTAAAGCGCGGCATAATAACTATGGACAGCGGCAGAGAACGGCTGCCTCAGGACAGCTGGAGCGTGCCGCTCACCATGCCGGAAACCATGCTGCCCGACGGAAGAGTGCTGAGATTTACACAGATCGACCTTACTGACCCGAACACGACACAAAAAAATCACAAAGGACTATTCAAAAACCTCGTCAGCTGTGATATAATAAAGCTTAATATATGTGCACATACGCATAATTTATGTGTCCGCAGCCGCCGGGAGGGCGACCGTTTTGCTCCCGCCGGACGGAATGTCAATCGTCTGCTGAAGAAATTTCTCTGTGACGAGGGCGTTCCGGCTGACAGGAGAGGCTCTCTGGCCATCATCGCCTCGGACGACGGCATCCTGTGGCTTGAAGGCTTCGGGAGCTCGGAATCCGGCCGTCCCGCTGCGTACGACACCACCGCACTTTTACCGGAAATAATTGAAAAAGAGGATTAACGGAGGATACAACAATGGGCTACAGCATGAAAAACGATATCAAAAAGGTTCTCATGAACGAGCGCAAGCTGCAGGCAACCATCGCCCGGCTCGGCAAGCAGATCAGTGAGGATTACGCCGACAAAAACCTTCTGCTGGTCAGCGTGCTCAAGGGCTCGGTCGTCACCATGGCCGACCTGATGCGCGCCATCACCATCCCCTGCGCCATCGACTTCATGGTGGTTTCCAGCTACGGCTCCGGCACCTCCACCAGCGGCACGGTCAAGATCATCAAGGATCTTGACATTCCCCTTCACGATTACGACCTGCTCATCGTTGAGGACATACTGGACTCCGGCGTGACTCTCAGCTCCCTGAAGGAAATGCTGCTGGTCCGCGAACCCAGAAGCATCAAGATCTGCACCCTGCTGGACAAGCCCGCCCGCCGCAAGGCCGACATCAAGGCCGATTATGTCGGCGCTGTCATCGAGGACGAATTCGTTGTGGGCTACGGACTTGATTACGACGAAAAATACCGCAACCTTCCCTATATTGGCATTTTGAAGGAATCGGTTTATACAAAGTCAGAAAGTGAAGAATAATTAATATTAAGGAGTGAACGCCAACTTGGAAAACAAAAAACCTGCACGGAATATACTGCTTTGGCTTTGTGTGCCGATCCTGCTGGTAGTGATTTTCCTGATGCTCAAGGATAATCCCAACAAGGATAACCCCAAATATTCCGAAATACTCAGCTATTTTGAAATCGGCACCGTTGAATTTGAAGCCATGGAGTTCTATGAGTTCTCCCTTGAGGAGGGCACCGTGACCATCGAATTCGACAAGGATGCCGTCGGCGAGGACGGCAAGCTTCTCAAGCTTGAGCCCATCGTATATTCCGTCCCCAACCTCGACCTGTTCATCAACGATATCCGCGACCGTCAGGATTACCTGCGCGACTATATTGACGATCTTGAAGCTCAGGAGGATCCCGACAAGGACACTCTTGCCCGCATCGAGGAGCTCAGGGAGCATCCCCTGCTGGCAAACTACGACGTGCTTCCCATGGCCGACACCAGTCTGCTGGTCAGCATGCTTCCCACCATAATCATCATCGCCTTCATGTTCATCGTCTGGTTCCTGTTCATGCGCAGACTGAGCAGCATGGGCGACGGCGGCAAGCAGATGAGCTTCGGCAAGGCAAAGTACAAGGATGTCACCGCCGAAAAGCGCAAGACCACCTTTGCCGATGTTGCCGGTGCGGACGAAGAGAAAGAAGAACTGACGGAAATCGTCCAGTTCCTCAAGGAGCCCAGACGCTTCAATGAGCTGGGCGCGCACATCCCCAAGGGCGTGCTGCTGGTAGGCCCTCCGGGTACCGGTAAAACCCTCCTTGCCCGCGCTGTCGCCGGTGAGGCGGGCGTGCCCTTCTTCTCCATCTCCGGCTCTGACTTTGTGGAAATGTTCGTGGGCGTGGGTGCTTCCCGTGTCCGTGACCTCTTTGAGCAGGCCAAAAAGAACGCTCCCTGCATCGTCTTCATCGACGAAATCGACGCCGTCGGTCGTCACAGAGGCGCAGGCCTCGGCGGCGGACACGACGAACGTGAGCAGACTCTCAACCAGCTGCTGGTCGAAATGGACGGCTTTGGTGCCAACGAAGGTGTTATCATCATCGCCGCCACCAACCGCCCCGACATTCTCGACCCGGCTCTGACCAGACCCGGTCGTTTTGACCGTCAGGTCATCGTCAGCTATCCCGACATCAAGGGCCGCGAGGCTATCCTCAAGGTCCATGCCCGCAACAAGCCCCTTGGTCCCGATGTTGAACTGGCAACCATCGCCAAGTCTACCGCCGGCTTCACCGGTGCCGACCTTGAAAACCTGCTCAACGAGGCCGCCCTTATGGCTGCCCGCCGCGGTCTGAAGGCCATCACCATGAACGAGGTCGAGGAAGCCACCATCAAGGTGGTCGTCGGTACCGAGAAGAAGTCCCGCAAGATCAGCGACAGAGAGCGCCGCATCACTGCCGTTCACGAAGCCGGTCACGCTGTGGTGTCCTACTTCTGCCCCACCGACGATCCCGTACACCAGATCTCTATCATTCCCCGCGGCATGGCAGGCGGCTACACCATGAACCTGCCCAGCGAGGATCGCTCCTACCGCGTCAAGAGCGAGATCATCGAGGATATCATCGTGCTGCTGGGCGGTCGCTCCGCCGAGTCTATCGTGCTGGGCGACATCTCCACCGGTGCTTCCAACGACATTGAGCGCGCCACCAAGCACGCCCGTGATATGGTCACCAAGTACGGCATGAGCGAAAAGCTCGGCCCCATCACCTTCGGGTCCTCCGAGGGCAGCGAGATCTTCCTGGGCCGCGACATGGGTCATGTCAAGGATTTCTCCGACGAGATCGCCCATGAGATCGACATGGAAGTCAAGTCCATCATCACC
>JAZUOR010000296.1:0-6142 GCA_045604745.1 Acutalibacteraceae bacterium
GGCAGCTTTCAAAAGCGCGTTCTCCGATTACTCTGACATATTCAGGAACTGCTGCATTTACTGCATCGGCAGGACATCTGTAATAAGCACAGCCAATGACAACCGGCTCATCACCCGCGAATAATCGTTCAAACCATTCCACCTGCGCAAAGGCGCCGTCACCGATATAAAACAGGCTTTTGGGAAACGCTATCGGTTCCAGCCGCGAGCAGTTTTCAAACGCACCTTTGCCAATGTATTCAAGGCTTAGTGCATCTGCTGCACATCGAAGGGAAGAGCAGCCCGAAAAAGCACGCTCGGAAATTACCTTTACTCCGGCAGAAAGCTCAGCTTTCTCCAGAGAAGTGCAGCCGGCAAACGCTTTTTCGCCAATAAGCCTGAGGCTGTCCGGAAGCGACACTTCGCGTAGTGCGGTGCATCCGCTGAACGCTGATTTTTCAATTACGGCAACGCCATCGGGAATCACGACTGCTTCAATGACCGTGTTTGCAAAAAAAGCTTTTTTGCCAATACAAGTGACACCCTGCGGGATTTCAACCACAGTTTCGCCCGGCTCAGAAACGCAGCCGAGCAGTACACTGTTTTTTATGATTGTTCTGATGCGTTCCCAGCTCCTTTCGACTTATGCTTTTCTATGTTATCCAATTCACGGCTGCATTGTCAATAGTCAAAGCTGAATATTGTTCTTATCAATTATAAAAGCATCCATATTTTTCTTTACATATTGATATGTATTATGATATACTAAACTGAAAAATAATGCGAAAGGCTGATTATAATCATGCTTCAATACGAAGAACTTATGCAGCGCCTTAACGGCCTGCGTCCCGATCTGAAGGAGCTTGGAGAGGCTCTGGGTATTGACAAGTCAAAAGCTGAGATCGCCCGCCTGGAGGAGATTGCAGCCGACCCGAACTTCTGGAACGACATGGAGCGTTCCCAGACCATACTCAAGCAGACCAGTGCACTCAAGAACCGCGTCGGAGCCTACGAAAAGCTCTGCGCTGCATTTGACGATGCCGCTGCTCTTATCGAGCTTGGAAACGAGGCTGAAGATCTTTCCCTCATTGACGAGGCAAAGGAATCGGTTATCGCTGTGGAGAACGACCTTGAGGCTCAGAAGCTTCAGACTCTGCTCAGCGGTGAATATGACAGCAAGAATGCAATTCTTACCTTCCATGCAGGCGCCGGAGGCACCGAGGCTCAGGACTGGGCGGAAATGCTGCTGAGAATGTACAATCGCTGGGCCGAACGCCACGGCTTCAAGCACACCACCCTTGATTACCTTGACGGCGACGAGGCTGGCATCAAGAGTGCGTCGATTCTCATAGAGGGTCCCAACGCCTACGGCTTCCTCAAGTGTGAAAACGGTGTCCACAGACTTGTCCGTGTGTCTCCGTTTGACTCCTCCGGCCGCCGTCATACCTCCTTTGCTTCGCTGGAGGTCATGCCCGAAATTGACGATGACGTAGAGGTTGAGATCCGTCCTGAGGATATCAAGGTCGATACCTACCGTTCCAGCGGTGCAGGTGGTCAGCACGTCAACACCACCGACTCTGCTGTACGTATTACTCATATTCCCACAGGTATTGTCACCGCCTGCCAGAACGAGCGCAGTCAGATACAGAACCGCGCCGTTGCCATGAAGATGCTCATGTCCAAGCTGGTGGAAATCAAGGAGCGCGAAAATCTTGAGCGCATAGAGGATATCAAGGGCGTGCAGAAGGAGATCGCATGGGGCAGCCAGATCCGCTCCTATGTTTTCATGCCTTATACCATGGCAAAGGATCACCGGACCGGCTTTGAAGTGGGCAATATCGGCGCAGTCATGGACGGTGAAATCGACGGCTTCATCAATGCCTATCTGAAGGCACAGAGCCTTGGAAATCTGGGGAATTTTGAATAATGAGCAAAATAGAACTTGTGGCACCCTGTCTTATGGGTCTTGAGGGTCTTGTGGGCGGCGAACTGCGCCGGATGGACGCTCAGGAGGTCATGCCTGACAACGGACGCGTGTTCTTTTCAGGCGAAGAAAATATGCTGGCGCGGGCAAATATCTGGTCACGTTATTCCGAGCGCATACTTATTGTCGTCGGAAAATTCACCGCACTTTCCTTTGATGAGCTCTTTGAGGGCTGCAAGGCGCTTCCGTGGGAACGCTGGATAGGGAAGAGCGATGCATTTCCCGTTAAGGGCAGCTCGGTCAGCTCAAAGCTGTTCAGCGTGTCAGACTGCCAGTCCATCATTAAAAAAGCTGTGGTCGAACGACTTAAAACAGTCTACCACATTCCGTGGTTTGACGAGACCGGTCCTGTTCATCAGATTCAGTTTCACATCCATAAGGATGTGGCATGCCTGATGCTGGACACCACCGGTGATGGACTCCATAAGAGAGGCTACCGTGCCCACGGTGTTGCCGCACCGATCAAGGAAACTCTTGCCGCAGCAATGGCTGATCTTGCAATTGTCAAACCGGGCAGCCGTGTGTTTGACCCGTTGTGCGGTTCGGGAACCATCCTGATCGAATCAGCACTCAAGGCTCTCAATATAGCACCCGGAGCAAAGCGCTCCTTCACCTGCGAACGATGGGGCAGTATAAGCTCCGATGTGTGGCGTTCCGAGCGTGAACGTGCACAGGGCATGATTCGCACAGATGCCGCCTTTGAAGGATTCGGCTCTGACATCAATCCCGAATCGGTTGCTGTCGCAAAGGAAAACGCCGGAAAGGCCGGCGTTGCCGAACGGCTGTCCTTTGAGTGCCGCGATGTAAAAAACTTTGAACCTCACGGAGAAAGCGGTATTGTCATCTGCAACCCTCCTTACGGAGAGCGACTTCTGTCCGTAAGGGAAGCACAGGATATTTATCGCGTTATGGGAAGCCGCTTCAGACGCCGTCCCGGCTTCAGCTATTCAATAATCACTCCGGACGAGGAGTTTGAAAAAGCCTTTGGCCGCAAAGCGGATAAGCGCAGAAAGCTGTATAACGGCATGATAAAATGCCAGCTATACATGTATTTTAAGTAAGAAAAGGGAGAAAGCGGACATGAAGTATGTGTTCATCGTAAACCCTGTTGCCGGCAAGCAGAATCCGTTGATCGAACTTGAGGACAAAATCAGGAGCGTCTGTGAAAGCAGCGGCCTTGATTTTGAGATCATTGAAACCGAGCATCCCGGTCACGCAACCGAAATAGCACGCGTTGCCGCCGAAACATCCACAGAGGATAATCCGGTGAGAGTGTTTTCCGTCGGCGGCGACGGGACTCTTTGTGAAACTGCCAACGGACTCATCAACCGTCCCTTTGTTGAGCTGGGCTGTATTCCATGCGGTTCAGGAAACGATTTCAACAAGACCTTTGGCAAGGCAGAGCAGTTTCTTGCCGTTGAAAAATACATAACCTGCCCGTCGGTTGAGATTGACGCGATCTCATCTGAACACATGAACGCAATTAACATCTGCTCTCTCGGACTTGACGCAATTGTTTGCGACTACGCAAACAAACTCAAGAGCAAAAACAAGAAGATGTCCGGCCCTCAGGCCTACAACAAGGCTGTGGTCAAAGCTCTTATGGGCAGAATATATAACACCCTTAAGATTACCGTTGATGACGAGCAGGTCTTCGAGGGAAAGTATCTCTTTTCTCTGGCTGCCAACGGTCAGTATTACGGCGGCGGCTGGCACAGTGCTCCCGTGGCAGACCCCAGTGACGGCTTGCTGGACTTCATATTTATCAGAAAAATCTCCAAGCTTCGCGCTCTGACGGTTATCCCTGCTTATAAAGGCGGTACATATTTCGGAAAAAGAAGCTTCAGAAAGATTCTTACCCATGTACGCGGAAAGAAAATCCGCATTCAGTCTGTTAAACCTTCAATAGTCAACATTGATGGAGAGTGCGAGGCTATCAACGATATTACTTTTGAAGTAATGCCCAGGGCGCTGCGATTTATCGTGCCTGACAGCTACATAAACAAATAAACACAGATCGGAGTTAATTTAATATGGACGAAGTATTGAGAGCTTTGTATCAGACCATCATTAACCGCCGGGACAATCCGCAGGAAGGCTCCTACACCTGCTATCTGCTGGATACCGGCCTTGATAAGATACTCAAAAAGGTGGGAGAAGAGTCTGCCGAAACCATAATTGCTGCCAAAAACGGCGACAACGAACTTCTCACAGGCGAAATCGGAGATCTCATCTATCACCTCATGGTTATGATGGTCAAGTGTGATCTGCCTCTGGACGATGTTCTGGCAGAGCTCGACCGTCGCAGCGAAAAGACCGGTAATCTTAAAAAATTCAGGCAGACCGATAAAAACACCTGATAATACAGGGGAGTGACAGCATGTTCGCCAAGCTGATCAGCATGGGATTGGTTGGAATCGAAGCATTTCCGGTCGAGGTGGAAGCTTTTCTTGCCCAGGGAATGCCCTGCTTCGATGTAGTCGGACTTCCCGACGCTGCAGTGCGTGAATCACGTGAGCGTGTGCGTGCCGCTATGCGCACATGCGGTTTCAATTATCCCACTGCACGTATAACCGTCAACCTTGCACCTGCAGATGTACGCAAAGAAGGCGCTATATACGACGTTCCTCTGCTTGTTTCACTGCTTGCTGCCACAGGGCAGATACCTGCGATCAAACCCGATTGCGCCTTTGTCGGTGAGCTTTCCCTTGATGGTACAGTCAGAAAAATAAACGGCGCGCTGCCAATGGCGATCAAAGCCCGCGATATGGGGCTGAAGGCGTTTTTTGTTCCCGCGGACAACTCTGCCGAGGTTTCTGTTGTGGACGGCATTGATTGCTATCCGGTAAAAAACATAACTCAGCTGACTTCCCATCTTCGCGGCGAATCACAGCTTCGTGCCGTAACTGCCGAAGACTATCCGACAGATGAATTCTTTTCCGGAATGCCTGATTTTTCCGAAGTGTGCGGACAGGACATGGCAAAGCGAGCCCTTGAAGTTGCGGCAGCCGGTGGTCACAATGTCCTGCTTATCGGCCCGCCCGGTTCCGGCAAGAGCATGCTCGCCAAGCGTTTCCCGTCAATTCTTCCGGACATGACCTTTGAGGAGTCCATCCAGACGACAAAAATCCATTCCATTTCCGGTACACTCAAGCCGGGAGTCAGGCTTATTACCAGCCGGCCGTTTCGTGCGCCGCACCATAACGCTTCCTCCGCTGCACTTGCCGGCGGAGGTCATCTGCCGATGCCCGGAGAGGTTTCGCTTGCACACAATGGTGTCCTGTTTCTTGATGAGCTTCCGGAATTCTCCACACAGACAATGGAAACCCTGCGTCAGCCCCTTGAGGACGGCGTTGTCACTATTTCACGTGCCAGCGGCAGAGTGACTTATCCGTGCCGGTTCCAGCTTATTGCGGCAATGAACCCCTGCCGGTGCGGCTATTTTGGTCACCCTACAAGAGAATGCACCTGCCCGAAAGGTTCGGTACCTAAATATCTTAACAGAATATCCGGCCCCTTGCTTGACCGGCTTGATATACATATCGAAGTGCCGCCGGTTGAATATCTGCAGCTCAAAGACGGTGGTTCAGCCGAAAGCTCTGCAAGCATCCGACAGCGGGTTAACGCCGCACGCGAGATTCAGAGCAGGAGATACTCCGGAACCGACATAACCTGCAACGCAAGAATCACGCCGGCGATGCTGCATGAAGTATGTCAAATGACTTCAGCTGCCGAGAAGATACTGCAGCTGACATTTGAGCGGCTCGGTCTTTCCGGACGTGCATATGACCGCATTCTAAAGATATCGCGTACAATTGCCGATATGGATGGGGCAGAGGTGATCGACGGCAAGCACATTGCGCAGGCAGTACAATACAGAGGTCTTGACCGCAAGTACTGGCAATAAATTCTGAATATAATAAAAAACATCGCCCTGTCGAGTTTGTCGGCAGGGCGATTTCTGTATGAAATATTTTAATGAACTATTTTAATAATCAGGCAGCGTCAGCAGCACTGACATCGGTGGCACTTACGTCAGAAGCAGACACATCAGAACCGGAGACAGCTTCGGCGAGAATGAACTCCTGCTGGTTGCCTTCAGCATCGCTGTAGAAGAGCTGAGAGTTGTCGTCGGAACGCTCGCATTCGACGCGCTGGCCGTTGGCATCAATAAAGTAA
>JAZUOR010000297.1:0-3410 GCA_045604745.1 Acutalibacteraceae bacterium
GTGTGCAGCAAAGCGCCCTGCACGCCCTCCTCGCTGAATATGAACAGCGCGGTGAGGATGTAGGATATCTGGCTGACGGTGGAATAGGCAAGGCGTTTTTTGAACACCTTTTCACGGTAGGCCATAAGCGAGCCCATGAACACGGTAAAGAGCGACAGGCACAGCAGCGCCGTCTGCACCCATGTTCCGGCGACGAAATCAGCGCCGACAACATAGTAGAGCATGCGGATTATCGCAAGTACGCCCGCCTTGGCTATAAGAGCAGACAGAGCCGCAGAGGCAGGCGCGGGAGCCACCGGATGTGCGGTAGGCAGCCAGCCGTGGAGCGGATACATACCTGCCTTTGCTCCAAAGCCGATGACCGTCACAAATATTACCGCAAGCAGCAGCTTTTCCTTTCCGCTGACCGCCGCCATATCAAGGCAGCCGCCGGGAACAAAATCAAGTCCGGTGGAGTAATGGGCAAGGAAGAAGATGCCCAACAGAGCCATGAACGCACCGGCAATGGAATAGAAAAGATATTTGAGCGCGGCGCTGGTGGCTTCTTTTTTCATGGAATGCATGACCAGCGGCATGGAAAGCAGTGTGACCAGTTCAAAGCATACATACATGCTCACCATGCTCGCCGCAAGGGACAGCCCCATAAGAGCTCCCTCGGAGAGCAGGAAGAAGGCGTAGAAGCGCGCCTCGTTTTTTTCGTGCTTCATGTACTCAAGGGAAAAGACGGAAATAAGCAGCCAGCCGGCGGCAAAGATGGCGATGAACAGCTTGGCAAGGCCGTCGGCGCGCAGGGAAACACTCAGGCTGTCGGTAATGCGCCACAGCTCCATGTGTTTTTCTTCGCCCGCAATGACCGACAGTGCCAGAATGCTTTCGGCGGCTATGGCAGTCATTACGACACCGTACAGTCCGCTGCGTCCCTTTATTTTCAGGAACGGAAGCACTGCGCCGAACAGCATGGGCAGAAGTATGACAAGGATAAGGTTCATTGCTCTTCCCTCCCTTTACAGCGCAGCAAGGCCGCGCTCAATGAGCGACAGCACAGGCTGGGAGTGCATTCCGATGACGATGTTTATTATGACAAAGCATGCGGAGGCAGCGGCAAAGTGCCACTGATCCTTTATGTACACGCGCACATCCGGGACGTTCTGACCGCCGGAAGAGTAGATGGTTATCACCGTGCGCAGGAAGTACATGGTGTTGAGAATGGTGCTGATGGCAAGAGCCATGACCGTGACCACCATGCGAAGGGTATCGCCCACGGCTGCCTGTGCAAAAAGCAGCTTGGACACAAAGCCCATGAAGCCGGGTATGCCGACCATGCTCAGCGCACCGATGGTAAAGACAACGCCCGCCATGCGGTTGCGCAGACCGGCTCCGCGCAGGCCGATGAACTTTTTCTCTCTGCCCGACGCAAGCGAAAGCTTGGCGTTGGCGAGAAAGAGCATGGGCTTTGTGACAGCATGGGTGAAGATGTGGAACACCGCAGCGGTCACGCCCAGTGTGGGACTCAGGCCGATACCCATGTAGATGTAGCCGATCTGGGCAGCGGAGGAAAAAGCGGTCATGCGGTTGATGTTGTTTTCCTTGATGGCGCCGATGGAGCCGAAGATCATTCCGCAGATTCCGAAGATGTAAAGCACGTCGTTTATGCCCGATGCATAGAACACGTCGGTACCGAAGCAGCGGAAGATTATCTTTATGAAGAGGAAGATGTATCCCTTTGATATGATACCGGACAGCAGGCCTGAGCTGGACGGTGTGGCAACACCGTAGGTATCGGGCATCCAGAAATGGAACGGGAACAAGCCGCTCTTGATAGCAAGGCCCATGGATATCAGACAGATGACCACCAGCATGGGCATGTGGTATTCTCCTGTTGCCCACAACGCTGCAGCAGCCTCAAGGATGTTGGGCATGAGCAGGTGACCGGTGATATCGTAAAGCAGGATAACACCGATGAGGAACAGGCCGGAACCCAGCAGCGAGAAGATCATGTAGCGGGTGGCCGCCAGCATGGTGCGGCCGATCTCGTGGATCATGAGTATGCCTGCTGAGGCGATGGTGCATATCTCGATGAACACGTAGCCGGTGAAGATATCATTGGTGTACACCAGTGCCATGAGAGAGGCGTTGATGAGGTTGGCCATGACGAAGTAAAGATGTATCTTGCTGTCGTCAATGTCGTCCTCAAGCTCGGAATAGCCGCCGGAAACGGTCAGTATCATGACCGCATTGAACACGACTGCCACAAGACACTCGCCCGCTCCGGCTCTTATCTCGTTGCCCCAAGGAGCCGGATAGTGACCCATCATGTAGCTGAAGGAGCCGTTTTTCAGGCAGTACAGCAGCGTGGCAATGTTCATGGCAAGGCAGACCAGCAGCAGAGACAGGGACACCATCCGTGCTCCGGTCTTGTTTTTGACCGCAAAGTTTATTCCTGCACACAGCAGGGATATCAGCACGGTAAAGGCAGGAAAGTTGAAAATGACATCCATGATCAGCTGTGTTCCTCCCTTGCCTTACTGTAGATCTCGTCGAGATTGAGTGTCCTGTAACGCTTGTACAGGCGGATGGTCAGAGCCAGCATGAGGGCCGTGAAGCTGACCGAAACAACGATGCCCGTCAGCACAAGGCCGCTGGGTATGGGGTTTATGTACTGCTCTGCGGTGACCTGAGCCGAGGTGTCGGTGACGATGGGCGCAACACGGTTGTCTATATATCCCATCGAGGTCAGGAACAGATAAACGCCCGTATCCATTATGTTGAGTCCCATTATCTTCTTGATGAGGTTGCGGTGGAAGAGCAGCATGCAGAAGCCGATGGCAAAGAGAATCATGCCGACGGCCTCTTCATAGTTGATGAGAAGGTTTTCACCAAGCATATCAGACTGTCCCCCTTTTGAAGAATGAGAAGATGCTGTACATGGTGCATGCAACCACCAGTCCCACTGCCACGTTAAGCGGCAGAATCAGTCCGGCACTGAGTATGTCTCCGGGAGTGCCGGGACCGATGATGCTGTGCAGGTGGTTGGCGCCGGTGATGAAGGAATAGGACTTGGCAAGAACATAAAAGCCCAGCGAGCAGCAGGTGATGGCCTTGATGGACTTTTCGTTCATGAAGCGCTCGATACTCTCAAAGCCGAACGCCATGGAGTAAAGAATAAGCGCCGCGCCGAGGATCGCACCGCCGGAAAAACCGCCGCCGGGTGACAGGTGTCCGTTGAGCAGCACGTACACGCCGAAAAGCAGCAGGCAGGGTATCAGAAAACGAGCCATGCAGCGTATGATCGGATCGGCCGACACGTCAAAAAGAGCTTCCTCGGCCTCATATCTGAGCATGCGCTTTCTGTCGCGCCTGCCGGCGAGAAGAATCATGACAGCACACACGCCGGAAGTCGGAGGCCAAGC
>JAZUOR010000298.1:0-3211 GCA_045604745.1 Acutalibacteraceae bacterium
TGAAGGACACGGTGGAAAAAGCCGCTGCAACGGTGGGAGCGCTCGAGTTTATCGACCGGAAATACGGCAAGCTGTCCGGCGGTCAGCGCAGACGCGCCGACATTGCCCGTGCGCTGATAAACACACCGAAAATTCTGTTTCTGGACGAGCCCACCACCGGGCTTGACCCCAAAACAAGACGCGACGTGTGGCAGACCGTCAGCCGCCTGCAGAGCGAAACCGGCATGACCGTGTTCCTCACCACTCACTATCTTGAAGAGGCAGGCGATGCCGATTACGTCATAATCATTGATAAAGGAAAAATCGCTGCGGAAGGAACACCGGATGCTCTCAGAGAAACCTACAGCTCGGATAAGCTGCGCATATTGCCCAAGGACGCAACTGCTGTAAACGAATACCTTAAGGCACGGAATCTCAGCTTTGAAGAACACGCCGGAACAGTGACCGTCAGCCTTGAAAACGCCGTCGACTCACTGCCCATCCTCAACGGGCTTGGTGACAGCGTAGATACCTTTGAGGTACACCACGGCACAATGGATGATGTTTTTCTCAGCATAACAGGAAAGGAGATTCAGCATGATTAACTTTGCCGGTCGCAACCTCAGACTTTATTTTCGCCAGAAATCCGCTGTTTTTGCTTCGCTGCTCGGCATACTCATAATAGTTGTGCTGTACGCCCTTTTCCTTGGCGACATGTACGCTCTTGAGGACATAGAAAAAGGCACCGAGCTGATGGACAGCTGGATGATAGCCGGACTGGTTGCCATTACCCCGTTCACAACCGCCTTTGGTGCTCTCGGAGCAATGGTGGACGACAAGTCCAAGGGTCAGCTTCGCGACTTTTACACCTCTCCTGTAAGCCGTGTGAAGATAGTGGGCGGTTATGTTCTCAGCGGACTCATCGTCGGTCTCATCATGAGCATTACAGCTTTTGTGCTCGGCGAAATATATATTGTTGCACGCGGAGGCAGTCTGCTGGGTATGAGCGACATGATTTCGATGCTCGGTGCCATTCTGCTTTCTGTTGCGCTGTCCGGCACCATGGGATTCCTGATTATATGCTTCATAAGCTCCACGAACACCTACATGGTTGTCAGCATTCTTATTGGCAGCATGACCGGCTTTCTGACAGGCATGTACGTACCTGTCGGCAGCCTGAGCAGCGGTGTTCAGTGGCTGGTCAGGCTCTTCCCTGTTTCACATACCGCTGTGATCATCAGACGGATCATGTGCCGGGGCATTATGGACGAGTGTTTCGCCGGAATGGAAGCCTACGCCGAAGAATACAGCCGCGCGACCGGCATCCATTTTGAAATTGACGGTCAGGTTATTCCGCTCTGGGTACACTGTGCTGTTGTTATCGCACTTTCCATCCTGTTCTTTGTCTGTGCATCTGTAAAGGTTTCCGGAGAAAAACAGAATTGATATTGATTCAAGCCCGCCGGCAGTCACTGTACCGGCGGGCTTGAAATTATTGACAAGTGATTCTGCTGTGATATAATCAGTGTAAACATAAAAAAGAAAGGCGGCACATATGAAACGTATAGTAACATTATTTCTGTCACTTCTGCTGCTCTTTACCGCTGCGGCCTGTGACAACGTACTCGACCGGGAGCAGCTCTATGAATTCCTCGAATATGCCGAGGAAATAGAAAATGAGCTTCCCGACCTCGGCTTTGTCGAGGAACCGGTGGTTTCGGACACAGAGCCCTCAGACCGGCCGACTGTATCGGTCGCAGAGGGTGTAACGACTACCGCCGCAGCTACTTCTGCGACTACTTCAACCACCACAACGACCACAACCACCACAACCACTACCACTACAACTACAAAAGCAACCACTACCACCAAAAAGCAGTATTCTCCTCCCGACGAGGACGGCTACTACTACGACGTTGAAACTGTGGTGCTTTACATTGAAGAATACGGTCATCTTCCCTATAACTTCATAACCAAAAATGAAGCGCGGGATCTTGGCTGGAGCGGCGGCTCAGTGGAACGCTACAAGGACGGCGCGGCAATCGGCGGCGATCGTTTCGGAAACTACGAAGGTCTTCTTCCGAAAAAGAGCGGGAGAACATATACCGAGTGCGACATCGACACCGACGGCTACAGCAGCCGCGGCGCAAGAAGACTGGTCTTTTCAAACGACGGTCTTTACTTCTACACCAGCGATCATTATGAAACGTTCGTCGAGCTGACTGTAAACAAGAACCATGAGGTGATCTGGAAATGAAAGAGTACATAATTGACTGCGCACTGATGACCGACCGCGAGTCTTTCCACGATTATCTTGCTCAGGCTCTTCAGCTGCCCGATTACTACGGCAGAAATCTCGATGCGCTTCACGACTGTTTAGGCGAACTCACTCCCTGTCAGGTCACTCTGCGCAACCTGCCCGCCCTTGCCGCTCTGGGCGAATACGGCGAGACTTTCAGGGCCATGCTGCTGGACATCAGTCTTGAAACCGGCGATTTTGAACTGACCATCGAAAGCGGTGCTGCAAGCAGCGCTGACTGACACCGCTGAATATCATCCACAAAAACGGCTTCCGTACACATCGGGGGCCGTTTTTTTACCCCTTTTGAGGAATATTTTCATTTACTGCATATTTCCCTTGATTTTTACTATATGTGCAGATATAATTATTGTGATAATTTTTCACATGTATTTCTCATTTGCGCTGTAAATTGTCAAAAATCAATAATACAAGGGGGTGTCCAACTTGGAGGAAGCAGCTGAAAAAACATTGTTAACAGCAGCATTGATCAACTCGGAAACTCTCGAAACGGAATTGATTCTTCCACAGCGCCTGCCCGGAACAATACAGTATTCATATTTGAACATCTGCAGTGTTTCAAGCCTGATGAACCACAGACTCCGCAGTGAGTTTGTGTTCGCGCTGAATCATAAGATGCCCTTTGAATGTGTGACCGTATATAATAACCGCCGTCTTTCAATAAGTCTCTGCCCTACCTTTGTGTTCGGTGAGCGGTGGAGTCATCTGCTGCTGATAGGCTGTGCGCAGAGCAATACACTGCTGGCATAACATATTTTTACAGACATTCCACTACGGCTGCCCATTCGTTCCGGATGGACAGCCTTTCCCTTTCTTTAAAAATATCTCCCCGTTCATCACCTTCCATCCATTGACAGATAACCGCGTCTGGTGTACTATATAAGTCGGATCGTAGCCATGTCGTTCTGTGAG
>JAZUOR010000299.1:0-13200 GCA_045604745.1 Acutalibacteraceae bacterium
GTAAAGAGGCTCATGACCTTTTCGTCGCTCATGGGCACGTGCATGACCTTGATTCCGGTCAGATCCTCAAGGTATCTGTATATTGTGGGAGAAACGTGTCCCAGCAGATCCAGCTTGAGTATGGTGTCGTGAATGGAATGGAAGTCGAAGTGGGTCGTCAGCACCCCCGATTCGGCCTTGTTGGCGGGATGCTGCACCGGACAGAAGTCGTACACCTCGTTTTCCGACGGAACAACGACCATGCCGCCCGGATGCTGACCGGTGGTGCTTTTTACACCCATGCAGCCCTGCTTGAGCCGCTCGACCTCTGCGCTTGAAAAGTGCAGTCCGAACTTTTCCTGATATTTCATGACATACCGGAAGGCGGTCTTTTCCGCCACGGTGCCGATGGTGCCCGCCTTGAACACGTTGCCGGCCTTGAAGAGGGACTCGGTGTAGCGGTGAGCAGAGGTCTGGTAGATATTTGAAAAGTTCAGGTCGATATCCGGCTGCTTGTCTCCGTTGAAGCCCAGGAAAGTTTCAAAGGGAATATCGTGACCGTCACGGATGTACGGCACATCGCAGTCGGGACAGTTTTTCTCCGGCAGGTCAAAGCCGGAGCCGACACTCAGGTCGTTTATGAAGAACTGGCTCTTTTTGCACTTGGGGCACACGTAGTGCGGAGCCAGCGGGTTGACCTCGGAAATACCTGCCATGGTGGCAACAAAGGAGGAGCCGACCGAACCTCTGGAGCCTACAAGGAACCCGTTTTCCTCGGAGTTGGCAATCAGCTTCTGGGCGATCATGTACATGACCGAGTAGCCGTTGCCGATGATGCTGTTGAGCTCCTTTTCCAGGCGGGCATCAACATATTCGGGCAGCGGATCGCCGTAGATGGAACGTGCCCGTTCGCGGGTTATGCGGCGCAGATCTTCGTCCGAGCCGGGTATGCTGGGAGGAAATGTTCCCGGTGGAATGGGACGTATCTCCTCGAACATGTCAGCCACCTTGTTGGGATTGGTGACAACCACCTCATATGCCTTTTTTTCACCGAGGTAGTCGAACTCTGCCAGCATTTCCTCCGTGGTGCGGAAATAGAGATGAGCCGGTGTGTTCGAGTCCTTCATTCCAAGTTCGGTGAGAAGGATTCGGCGGAAGATGTCGTTATCAGGGTCAAGGTAATGAGCATCACAGGTGGCGACCACCGGCTTGCCCAGCTTGTCACCCAGCTTCACGATGGCCTTGTTGATGCTGATGAGCTCATCTTCCCCTCTGACCTCGCCCTCACGGATCATGAAGGCGTTGTTGCACAGGGGCTGTATCTCAAGATAATCATAGAAGGAGGCCAGCTTGAGCAGCTCATCCTGACGCATGCCCGATTTGACCGCCTTGTAAAGCTCACCCGCCTCGCAGGCGCTGCCGATAACCAGACCCTCCCGGTGCTGTTCCAGCTTGCTGCGAAGGATGCGGGGCTGCTTGTAGAAATCAGTGGTGTGAGCCTCGGAAATAAGCTTGTAAAGATTCTTCAGTCCGACGAGGTTTTTCGCCAGAACTATAAGGTGAGTGGACTTGAGCTTGCGCGGGTCTTCGATACGTATTCCGGCATTGATCTGTCCCACGTTCTTAAGACCCAGACCCCCGGTCATCTCCCTGAGCATGCACATGAATATGCCTGCCAGTGCCTCGGCATCATCCACTGCGCGATGGTGATTGAATTCAGGCAGACCAAGATGCCTGACAACCGTATCCAGCTTGTGGTTGGAAAGGTCGGTATACATGACACGGCTGAGCGCCAGAGTGTCAATAAAGGTGTTTTCAAAGCTGATGCCCAGACGTTCACAGGCCGCACCGATAAAGCCGGTGTCAAAGCCGGCGTTGTGCGCAACCACCACCGAATCGCCGACGAATTCAAGAAATTCGGGCACAGCCGTATCCTCGGTCGGAGCATCCTTGACCATGGCGTTGCTTATGCCGGTCAGGGCGGTATTGCTTGCGGGAATGGGCATCTCCGGGTTTACAAAGGTAGAGTAGCGTCCGGTGATCTCACCGTTTTCTATGGCGACAGCACCAATCTCGGTGATGCGCTCAGTAACACGGGAAAGGCCGGTGGTCTCAAGGTCGAACACCACAAACCGTCCGGTCAGCGGCATTTCGCTGCAGCCGGTGACCGCACTTACGGTATCGTTGACAAAATAAGCCTCGGTGCCGTAGAGCACCTTGATGGGCTTGCCGTCCTTGGCACAGTCGGCTGCGGCATTCATCGCTCCGGGGAAGGCCTGCGCCACGCCGTGGTCAGTAATTGCTATCGCCTTGTGTCCCCATCCGGCGGCACGCTTGACGATATCCTCCACCGAGGAAACAGCGTCCATGCGGGACATGTTGGTGTGCATGTGCAGCTCCACACGTGTCTCCTCGGCGCTGTCCGTCCGCTCACGCATGGAGGCAGAGGCAACATAGTTTGCACGCAGAATGTGCTCCTTGTCCCATGTGTCATACTGATAGTCGCCCTGAACCAGCACCACCATGCCCTTTTTCAGCTGGCTGCCCAGCTCCTTGTCCTTGCCCTTGAGCAGCAGCTTGACCGAGCAGGATGAGGTAAGGTCGGTGATGCAGAAGGAAACTATGAGCATCTCACCCGACTTGGTCTCCTTGGTCTCATACTGGAATATCTTTCCCCATACGGTGGCGTGATAATATTCGGGCGACAGCTCGGATATGCGCACTACCTGAGCCTTTCGCGGACGTCCGTAGATAGCCTCCTTCAGGGTCACTCCGCCCGGCAGACCCATCAGCTGCGGCAGCGTGCCCTTGGCTCCTATATCCGCCTTTTTCGGGCGTTCGGGCGTCGGTCTGGGCGGTGCCGGTTTTGACTGAGCCTCAGCCGGAGGCGCATCGCCGTCCTCCCAGGGCGGACGGTCGTCAACAGGAGTGCGGACCGGCCCATTGCTGTGCTGCACCGGTTTTGGTCTTGGCAGAGGAGGCGGCTCCACGCTTGCGTCAAAGTCCAGCTCCACAGTCACATCAACGCCGAATTCCTCCTTGATGAGGGCTGACATTTCCCGCTCAAAATGCTGACGGCGCAGCAAAGGGCGGCTGTCCCTCACCAGCAAAGCGGTGACTACGGAACAGTCGCTGTTCATACTCCATTTGCAGCCTGCAAAGGAGCCGTTGACCGACGAAAGGCGGCGGCGCATCTCCATTATCAGATCGTCCATGACCTGAACGCCGAAAGTTCCGGCGGGAAACCTCGGCTCGATGCGCACCGTGGAAAGCTGATAGCTCTCGCGCACCGCCAGCTCAGCGTTATGCAGAGCCTCCCGGTCTATGTATTTATCGAAATTCACCCATACGGTCATGCGGCGTCCGTTGTCTGTCGAATCTATGCGTTCAAGCTCTCCGTCGCCGATGGCCGCTATGTAGTCGTTGTCTGCGCAGGCGCAGAAAATCGCTTTGACATTCATTCCCATGATAGATTTATAACATACCCTGCCGCTTGTATTTTTCCGGATCGGCCGCGGCTATGCTGTCCGTGTTCCCCATAAATCCACATTACAGAGTGTCTATTTCCGCCAGCAGCTCGCTGACGATATCCTTTTCGGCAATTTTGCGGATTATCTCGCCTTTTTTGATGATGACCGCACAGCCGTCTCCGCCGGCAATGCCTATATCCGCTTCCTTTGCTTCGCCGGGGCCGTTGACAACGCAGCCCATAACGGCTACCTTTATGTCCTTTTCGCAGGTTTCAAGAGCCTGCTGCACCTGCTCGGCAATGGAAATTACATCAATTTTTGTGCGTCCGCAGGTGGGGCAGGAAACAAACTCCACACCGCCGCGCAATCCGGCTGATTTGAGAATATCACGGGCAGCGCGAACCTCCTGCACCGGGTCAGCGGTCAGAGAAACGCGGATAGTGTCGCCGATGCCGTCGCACAGCAGCGAACCGATGCCCATGGCAGACTTTATCATTCCCAGACGGGCCGTGCCTGCCTCGGTAACGCCCAGATGGAGCGGATAGTCGCATTTCTCCGCTGCCAGACGATAGGCTTCGATGGTGGTCTTCACCGTCGAGGACTTAATGGATATAACGGTGTCGAAGAAGTCCAGCTCTTCAAGGATGGATGCGTGATAAAGCGCGCTCTCCACCAGAGCTTCGGCTGTGGGAGAACCATATTTTGCAAGGATCTCCTTTTCCACCGAGCCGGAGTTGACTCCGATGCGTATCGGAATCCCCTTGTCGGCACAGGCTCTGACCACCGCTTCGGTGCGGCTGCGCTCGCCGATGTTGCCGGGGTTGATGCGGATTTTATCCACTCCAGCCTGCACGCACTCAAGTGCAATGCGGTAGTCAAAATGGATGTCCGCCACAATGGGCACCGACACGGCTTTTTTGAGCGCCTCGATCAGCCTTGCCGACTGCACATCGGGCACAGCGGCGCGGATAATCTGGCACCCTGCCTTCTCCAGCTCCACTGCCTGCGCCACGCTGCCCTCGATATCGTGGGCTTCGCGGTTGAGCATGGACTGTATCGTAACGGGAGCGCCGCCGCCGATGGCAACGCCCCCGCACATGACTCTGCGAGTGTTATCTCTTGTCATAATTCTATCCCCCGTAAATCAGGACTGTTTTGTCTTGAATTCTGTCAGCCTGCACAGCTTGCTATCAGCTTGGATATGTCGCTGAAAGCAATGACCACCATGAGTATCATCAGCAGCACAAGGCCGATCATATGCACCAGCCCCTCATATTTTGCCGGCACGGGTTTGCGGCGAATGCCCTCCACAACGAGGAACACCAGCCGTCCGCCGTCAAGGGCAGGCAGGGGCAGCAGATTGACGATGCCCAGATTGATGGAGATCAGTGCCATGAGATAGAGGATGTTATTGACACCATCCATAAAGCTGGACTGGAATCCCACCTCAGCTACTTCTCCGATAGCCGACGCAATGCCGATGGGACCGGACATCTCTCTGAAGGGCACGCCGCCGGTGACCAGCAGGAACAGAGACTTGTACACCGAACGGATCATATACTGAGCCTCAAGGAAGGTCTGGGAGATGACGGTTTTAAGAGAGTGCTCCACGGGAGCGATGGTGAAGTCGAGAACAGAGTAGCCATCCTCGCTGCGGTCAAAACGCACACCGGTAAGCTCTGTCTTCCTGCCGTCACGGATAACCACCATATCAACGGTATTATCCTGATCTATAGCCATTTCAAAATATGCATCGTTGAAGCACAGGGCACGGGAACCGTTGACCGAATAGATGGTGTCACCATATTTCAGGCCGGTGTAACTGCTGGTTGCCTGACGGAGGATGTAGCAATTGGAGCCCTTGTCCTCCTCATGAACCACGTCCGGCTCATAGCCCTGAGCCAGCAGCTGGTCATAGGTCACTCCCTCAAGGTCGGTCAGGGGCTGGTCGCCCTCGTTCTTTATGAGCTCATAGTGCTCCACCGAGTAATCTCCGGTTGAGCGGTCATAATGCTCAATGTAGCTGTAGAACACCATGTCGCTGTCGTTTTCCAGTGCCTCGGTGTAATCGGACGCAGAAACCAGAGTGGGATAGAATCCGGTAATGGTTTTTGACGCGAAAAGATCCTGCTGACCCTGAACGACCAGAAGGAAAATCAATCCGAGGATGATGTTAAACGTGGCTCCTGCAACGACGATTATGATGCGCTGCCACACTTTTTTGCGGCCAAAGGCGCGCTCGTCGGAGCTTTCCTCATCCTCGCCCTCCATCGAGCAGTAGCCGCCAAACGGGATAAGGCGCAGAGAATAGAGCGTCTCGCCCTTCTTCTTTCCCCAAATCTTCGGACCCATGCCAATGGCGAATTCATTGACTCTGACACCAAACAGCTTGGCAAAGAGAAAATGCCCCAGTTCATGGATAAGTATGACCAGCAGAAACAGCAGAAGAGCTATAACCGTTGTCATTACAGTCTGGAAAACACTCATTGAAGTACCTCGTTTCCGGTTGTTTCATAAACATAGCGGCGTGCAGCCCTGTCGGCTTCCAGCACGTCCTCAAGGGTGTAGTCGGGAGTAACCGCCTGACGTTCCATAGCCTCGCCCACCAGTTCCGCAATGCGCGGGAAGGAAATTCTGTCGTGGAGATAAAGATCAACCGCAGCCTCATTGGCACCGTTTGCGGCACACGGGCACAGGCCTCCTCTGCGCATTGCCTGACGGCATATTTCAAGGCAGCGGAAATTTTCCGTATCGGGTCTGTCAAAGGTAAGCGTACCAAGCTCGGTAAGGCTGAGAGGCTTTGCCGGTGACGGCGCTCTGTCCGGCCATGTGATGGCATACTGGATGGGTATACGCATGTCAGGCAGTCCGAGCTGAGCAATGACCGAGCCGTCGCTGAACTCCACCGCCGAGTGTATGATGCTCTGGCGATGTACAACCACTTCGATCTCATCCACGGTCTTGCCGAACAGCCACGCTGCTTCGATAACCTCAAGCCCTTTGTTCATCAGCGTAGCCGAGTCAATGGTTATTTTCTGACCCATATCCCAGTTGGGATGTCTGAGCGCCTGCTCCTTTCGGACCGTCGCCAGCTGGTCGGCAGTCATTCCGAAGAACGGTCCGCCTGACGCGGTCAGAATGATCTTTTTGAAAGCATGAGCACCGGGAGAGCCCTGCAGACACTGGAATATGGCTGAATGCTCGCTGTCCACCGGCAGGATGTCCACATGGTTCGCCGCTGCGGTATCCATAACCAGCCGTCCGCCTGCCACAAGGGTCTCCTTGTTGGCAAGAGCCAGACGCTTGCCGGCCTTTATGGCGGTAAGCGTGGGCACAAGACCCACCATGCCCACCACTGAATTGAGCACCGTGTCACAGCTTTCCAGCGCTGCGCATTCGCGGAAACCGTCCATTCCGGACAGCACCTTCACCGGCATGTCGGCGACCTTTATCCGCAGGTCGGCAGCCGCCTGTTCGTCCATGACGGCGACTGTCGATGGTGAAAACTCTCTGATCTGCTCTTCCAGCAGGGTTATGTTTCGGCGGGCGGCAAGAGCCTCCACGCGGATACCCAGACAACGGGCGACATCAAGCGCCTGTGTTCCTATGGAGCCGGTGGAGCCCAGCAGAGAAAGCCGTCTGTTCTTATATTCTTCCATAATTAATTCCTTTTTATTCTACTGTCAGGATACCATTACTATTACAGGGAAAAATGCATTGAACAGGCAAAGCACCGGACTGACAAAGAGGGTGCTGTCAAAACGGTCGAGCACACCACCGTGACCGGGCATGATATTGCCGAAGTCCTTGATGTTGAAAGCACGCTTTATAACCGAGAAGGAAAGGTCGCCTATCATGGATATGACCGAGCCTGCCGCGGTAATGATAAGCAGATAGACCCAGTTGACATCAAAAGCCAGAATATCGAGCGGACCGGTGAGCAGATAGGCAATACCGCTGACCGCAGCCAGACAGAACAGAAAGCCTCCGACGGCTCCCTCCACCGTCTTTTTGGGGCTGATGACCGGTGCCAGCTTGTGCTTTCCGCATATGCGTCCCACAAAATAAGCTCCTGTGTCGGTCATCCACGAAATGAGAAACGCCAGAATGAGAAGCGACTGTCCGACGTATTTATACGGGCCGCTGTCATAACGGTTGGTCCAGTACATGTACAGCATGGAGTAATAAGGAATGGCTACCATCGCAGTGACCATCATGGCAAGCGCCACACGTTCCACCTGCAGCGTCTGGTGGGAGGCCAGCAAAACGATAAACATGACAAGAAAATAAACCAGACCTGCAGCCGCAATGAGCATCGACCAGTGCTCCTTCGGAAATATCGGTATACAGACCACAAAGGCGGTCAGCCCGTAGCAGGCAAGCACAATTCCCTTGTGCTTCATAAAATCGGTTGCCACAAGTATCTCATGCAGCGACATGCAGGCGATCACCGCCACCGTCACGCTCAGCAGCCACGGTGCGCGGGTTATGTTCAGAGTGAATATCACTATGGCAAGCAGTATGCCGACTGCCGCGGAAATAAGCCTTGCTTTCATTGTATTTCCTCCAGATTCAGCAATTTTCGTTGATTCAATATCAAACGCCGCCATACCGGCGGTTGCGTGCCGAATAAATGTCTATAGCACGTTCAAGATCATCGGTGGTAAAGTCCGGCCATAGAATGTCATCCATAAAAACATACTCGCTGTAGGCCGACTGCCACAGCAGGAAGTTGGACGTGCGATACTCTCCGCTGGGACGGATAATGAGATCCGGATCCGGCTGACCGGCAGTGTACATGCGGCTCCTTACCAGCTGCTCGTCAATCTGCTCCGGTGAAAGCTTTCCGGCAGCGGCGTCGGCTGCGATGGACTGCATGGCTGTGATCATTTCCGCACGTCCGCCATAGTTCATGGCTATGTTCAGCACCAGACCGGTCTTGTCGGCCGACAGCTCCTCGGTCTCGGTTATAAGCTGCTGCAGCTTCGGACTGAACGCAGTGACATCGCCTATAAACCGGGTGCGGATGTTTTCCTCACGGAAGTCGCGCAGTGCTTCAACCAGATATTCGTAGAACAGCTTCATCAGTGCATTGACTTCCTCGGCCGGACGGCGCCAGTTCTCGGTGGAAAAGGCGTATACGGTCAGCACCTTTATGCCTATTCTGTTGCAGTAGCGGGTTATCACGCGGAAATTCTTGGCACCCGCACGATGCCCCTCCATTCTGGGCAGGCCGCGCTTTTTTGCCCAGCGGCCGTTTCCATCCATTATGATGCCGATGTGTTCCGGGAGTATACGCTTGTTCTGTTCGCTGCTCATAACAAATCTCCTTGTATTATACCATGGTATTGTCAGTGAACAATGAGAAATGAACAGTAAATATGTGAATATTCATTTTTCATCATCCGCTGATTACTTCGCCAACTATAACACAGGGGCTGCCGCAGACGGCTCGGTCCAGCTTCTGCCCTTCCGAGGCGCTGTCCGTGCGGCAGCCCGTAATATTCACCTGATCAGATCTCCATGATCTCCTTTTCCTTCTTGGCGCACTCTTCGTCAATGCGCTTGCAGAACTTGTCGGTGAGGTCCTGCATCTTCTTTTCGGCCTGCTTGAGGTCATCCTCGGTAATGGTGGAGTCCTTCTTCATGGCCTTGAGCTTCTCGATGGAATCGCGGCGAATGGAGCGGATGGCGACCTTGCTGTCCTCGCCGGTTTTCTTGATATCCTTGCATATCTCGCGACGGCGATCCTCAGTCAGAGAGGGGAATGCCAGACGGATGACCTTGCCGTCGTTCTGGGGATTGATGCCGATATCAGAGGCATTGATGGCTTTCTCGATCAGCTTGAGCGCGGAGGCATCCCAGGGCTGAATGGCCAGAATGGAGGGTTCGGGAACGCTGACAGCAGCCATCTGATTGATGGGAGTGGGCACTCCGTAGTAGTCCACGCTGATTTTGTCCAGAACGGCAGCGTTGGCTCTGCCGGCTCTGATGCCCTTAAAGTCGCTCACCATCACGCTGATGGTTTTTTCCATTTTGCTTTCTGCATTGTTGAATACGGTTTCCATTGTCATGCCTCCTTAACTATTGTGCCCACGCTCTCGCCGCGCATTGCGCGCACAAGATTCTGCGGGTCGTCTTCAATATTGAATACCATAATGGCAATTTTGCTGTCTCTGCACATGGATGCAGCGGTGCTGTCCATGACCTTGAGACCCTTTTCCAGAACCTCACCGAAGGTCAGCTCATCATATCTGACTGCATCCGGGTTAAGCTTGGGATCACTGTCATAAACGCCATCGACCAGCGAAGCCTTGAGAATGATGTCTGCACCGATCTGTGCACCGCGCAGCGACGCAGTGGTATCGGTAGAGAAGAAGGGCAGACCGGTTCCGCAGCCAAAAATGACCACGCGTCCCTCTTCAAGATGCCGCACTGCAACGTCACGGTCGAAGGGCTCTGCAATGCCGGTCATGGCTATGGCTGTCTGCACGCGGGTGGGCACACCCAGATTTTCAAGAGCATCGCACACGGCAAGAGCGTTCATGGTGGTGGCCAGCATGCCGATGTGGTCGGCACGGATTCTGTCCATATCACCAGAGCTGCGCCCGCGCCAGAAGTTTCCGCCTCCGACAACTATGCCTATCTGCACGCCCATCTCAACGCATTCCTTTATAGCCGCGCAGATGGTGTTGATGGTCTCGCTGTTAAGACCGAAATGTTTGTCTCCCGCAAGTGCTTCACCGCTCAGCTTGAGCAGCACCCGCTTGTATTTGGCCGGCATAACGCCACCTCCGATATATGGGTAGTTTTTCGATAATCATAACGCTTTTACGCGTCTTTTCTATTTTACTATAATTTCTGTCTTTCGTAAAGTCAAAATTTGTAAAGATTGGGTGTCATTTTACTCTGATTCGGCTTCCAGTTTTTCATAGTGCCGTTTCAGCGCCCATTCCTGCCAGGTGACCCAGATAGTGCAGGAAATACACAGCGAGGAATAGCAGCCCGCCGCTGTGCCAACCATCATAGGCAGCGCAAAGCTGAGCATCGAACCGATGCCGTATATTGCAGATACGACCGCCAGCACCGCCATGGAAAGAAACACGCACAGGTCGGTGCTGACTGTACGGCCAATGGTTTCGTTGATGCTCTTGTCGGCAATTTCCGCAATGGAAAGCCCGCTCAGACGGGTACGGTTTTCTCTTATCCGGTCAAAGACAACGATGGTTGAGTTTATGGACAGCCCCATTATGGCAAGGACCACGGCAACGAACTGGTCGTCAATGGGAAAGCCGAACACGACAAAGGCAAAATACGCCATGAGGCAGTCGTGCGCAATGGCGATTATGGCGCTTCCTCCCGCCGACCAGCCGCCGATGGTGCGGTAGCGCATTCCCATGTACAGCACAATAAACAGCGCCGAAAGCCCTATTGCGATCATGCACTTCAGCGCAAACTCTCCGCTTATTGCTCTGTCAACCAGATTGGATTCCCTCAGTGTAAGCACCACATTGGGATATTTTTCGCCAAGAGCGTCGCGGATCACGGCATCTGCCTCCTGTCCCAGCGTGCCGCCCTGTCCGATCGTGACTGTGAGACGCTTGTTGTCGCCTCCGGTCGGTGAACGGGCATCGGTGCTGATGCTTACCGTGACCTCCTCGCCCAGAGCCTCCGATACGATGCGTCCCGCCACGGCAGGATCCACACTGGTGGAGTAATCGGGCTGGATATCCCCGGATATATCCGTGCCGGACAGGATATCTGAACCGGACGCGGACTGTCCGTCGGCCTCACTGTCGGATACCGCCTCTTCAGTTCCGTCGGAAACGTCTGTGCCCGATACATTCTGTGAAACGGTATCTGTGCCGGATACTATGACCGGCAGCACGGCAGGCTCCGGTTCTGTGTTCTGCACATCAGCGTCAGACACAGTCTCAGGCACAGCCATTGCCGGCACATCGGCAGCCGATACAATCCCGCTTTCCGGATATGAATAGCGCAGCATGGCTCCACCGGTAAAGCGGATATCCGTGTTCACACCCAGAGTAATGTTGAAGATAAGCCCCACAGCAATTGCGACCACCGAAATCAGCCAGAGAGTCTTGCGGTTGGCCATTATTGCATAGTTTTTCCTGTTTTTTCTCACGCCATTTCCCCTCCTCCGTACAGTTTTCTGTTACGAAGAACAGGGTAACAGGACAGCGACCGAAGCATTATGCGCGAGAATACGACGCCCATGATAAAGTTGAAAACAACTCCGGCAAACAGTGTGTATCCAAAGGAGTAGATGGAATTGACCGTAGACACGGGTATCAGCCATGTCAGCGGCTTGAAAAGATATCCCCAGACTGTATCCGGCGGTCCGAATACTCCCATAAGGATAATCGACACGATAATCACCGTTACATTTCCGTCAAAGATGGAGGAAAAGCTGTTTTCGTTTCCTGCACTGATTGCGCCTTCGATTGTCTTTCCCTTGCGTATTTCTTCGGCGACGCGCTCACCGGTGATAATGTTTGCGTCCACGCCCATTCCGATTGAAAGAATAATTCCTGCCACACCGGGAAGTGTAAGGGTGAAGCCGTCAAATACCGGAAAGAACCCCGATACAGCAGCCAGTATTCCCGCTATCTGCCCCAGAAGAGATATACAAGCCACAACACCGGGCAAGCGATAGCGCACTATCATAAACAGGCAGATAAGCGCAAAAGCAGCTGCTCCGGCTACAATCATCACCTTCACCGATTCGCTTCCAAGAGTAGCGTCTATGAGCTCATAATCCATGACCTGAAGCTCAAAAGGCAGTGCTCCGTTGTTGATATAGCTTACAAGAGCATCGGCCTCTGCTTCGGTCATGCCGTTTCTGCCGGATATCATAGCTTCATCGGCAGCTCTTTCCACATACATCTCCGAAATGCTTTTGCCGTCCATACATATGGTGACATATCTCTCGCTGCTGTGCTCCGAATGGGCAGTGAGTCGGCCTGTGCTTTCCAGAAAGAGCTGACGTCCGGCTTCGGTGAAATTCAGAAGAACAACAGTATTCCCTTCCTCGTCCTGAGCCTTCTGTGCTGACACTATCTGGGTATCGTCAAGGGCAATGCGATGTTTTACACCGCTGGAATCAACAAAAATAGGCCGGCCATAGCTATCCTCATAGCTGACAGCCAGCGTTTTAGGTCCAAGGCGGCCTTCGACTATGGTCATCTTTGCCGTCACGGAAATATGGCTGATTATTTCGTCAGCAGTATTGAGCTCATCAGAGCTGTGCGGCATATTGACTATGAGCCGCATGTTGGTTCTGTCGGTGTATATGCGGTGTCCGCTGACCCCGTACTCCTCCAGACGTCTGGTAAGAATATCGGCGGCAAGAGTCATGTCGTCGGCGGACAGCGCGTTAAGGGACTCATCGGATGGGCCAAAGGTCACGCTTACGCCACCACTCACGTCAATTCCCCAGCGAATATCTTTTACCCCGCGAATAACGGCGGAGCCGTCTGCGGTATGCATTCCGAACACAGCCAGATACGCCAGACCGAATATGAGAACAACCATGGCAGGAAACCATGTTCTGCCTATTTTTTTCATCGGTCCGACACCTCCCGGACTCATCTTCTGTCAGATGAGCATACCTGTTCATTATATATAATTATAGTAATATATACAGTGTTTGTCAAATATTCCAGCTCGGCAAAGGAAAACAGAACGCCCCGCCGTCAGCATGCTTTCCGGCATACTGACGCCGGGGGAC
>JAZUOR010000300.1:0-2576 GCA_045604745.1 Acutalibacteraceae bacterium
CCCGCATGGTCTACACCCGCGTCACATCGGTCAAGTCTCCGTGGCTGGCAGGCTGTGAGGCCGGCGAGGTCTATTCCATTCCCGTTTCCCACGGCGAGAAGTCGGATCGTAGCCATGTCGTTCTGTGAGCCAAGGAGTTGCTTGCTTTTGTTGTCTTCCTAAGACCGCTTGGCCTCCGACTTCCCGCATGGTCTACACCCGCGTCACATCGGTCAAGTCTCCGTGGCTGGCAGGCTGTGAGGCCGGCGAGGTCTATTCCATTCCCGTTTCCCACGGCGAGGGCCGCTTTGTTGCCGACGAGGAGACCCTCCGTCAGCTGGCTGCCAACGGTCAGATCGCATTCCAGTATTGCGACGAGGCCGGCACCATCTCTCCCGACGTGCTGTGGAACCCCAACGGCTCGGCATGGGCTGTGGAGGGCATCACCTCTCCCGACGGACGTGTTCTGGGCAAGATGGGTCACTCCGAGCGTAAGGGCAGCAGCATAATCAAGAACGTTCCGGGCAGCAAGGACCAGAAGCTGTTCGAATCGGGCGTCAACTACTTCAAGATCTGATTCAACTCAGGCTGTCAAGGCGGCATTGCGGGCCGGACCGGTTCGCAATGCCGCATAAATACTCTGCATGAAAGGCGGTGATGAGCGCACATGTCTCAGCGGAAAAAGGAGCTCCAGAAGCGCACCTTTACCAAAAACAAGAGCACAAAGAGCCGGGACGGCAAGCGGGAGAATTTTCTCCAGCTGTACAACCGCACCTGTCACCTGATATACTATTTCAGCTTTGAGTGCAGCCGCAACCGCAAGGATGCCGAGCTCATCATGCGCGATGCCTACATCTACATGTTTGAGCACATCGCTGAGCTGCGAAACGCCGAATCGGTGGAAAAATGGCAGGAGGAATGCACCCAGAAGGCATTCCGCGGCCTGCTTCGCTCCCGCCTGCTGGTGCTGGTGGACGACGGCAGCATCTACACCATGTCCTCAAACATCAGCGAATCACTCAAGGAGGACATCTGGGAGCGCATCACCAAGACCGCTGACATCGACCCGTGGCGGCTTATTCCCATTCCGGGCAAGTCCACCATCTTCTCGGTCATGGCCGACCAGACCATGTCCGACATGCGCTACATGACCCCGCTGGATATCTTCAAATCTGCGGTGCTTATCATGTTCATTGTGGTGGCCTCGCTGGCTGTCATAATCTTCGGCGTGATCTATGTGCGCGACATGCGCGCCGGTATGCTCGACCCCATGGAGGAGGTCTTCATGGACGAGCGTGTGTATGACCAGTTCATCATCACCGAGGCCGAAAGCGTGGACTACGACGAGGTTGCCAGCCTTTTTGATCAGGCTTCTCTTCTGGACGTAAACGAAGAGGGCGTACACATTGAATACAAGTTTCCTGCCACCATCGGCAACACCGCCGGCTCGCCCACATACACCGAGGATGTGGAAATCAACTCAAAGCTCATTACCATAATCAACAGTGTCATCACTGATGACATGTCCAACTTTGAAAAGCTCAAGGCGCTGTACGATTATGTTGGCAGCCACTCCACCTATCAGGAGTACGAAATGAGCGGAGAAGATCAGCTTTCGCTCCTGCGCGATTACTTTGCCTACAACGGCGGCACCAGCCAGCATTATTCCGCGGTGCTCGCCGCTCTCATCGAAGCCGCCGGATATCGCTGTGAGGTCATCAGCGGCAGCTTCGTCATAAACCGCGACACCGAGTTCGAGCGCTCGGTGCGCCATTACTGGAACCGCATGTCCATCAACGGCATTGTGTATTTTCTTGACGTTGAGGCGGACAGCAACGCCGACGGCACCGAGGTGCGCGACTATTACTTCATGGCAGCCGACGGCAACTCCCGCTGGGATATTTACTCCCGCGACCATGACTGACGAAAAAAGTGAAACGGCAGAAAAAGTGAGGATTGCTTTTCCTGCCGTTTTGTGCTATCATTAATCAGTCAACCATCAGCCTCATGCCGGTGTGGCGGAACTGGCAGACGCCCGGGACTTAAAATCCCGTGCTGGCAACAGCGTACCGGTTCGATCCCGGTCACCGGCACCAAACACGACAAATCCGAACCCTATCCCGATTGGCGATGGGTTCGGATTTGTTGGTTATCTGAGATAATCAAGGGATATGAAAGGGCAGTCGCGAGTTTCGATTTCCGCGGCTGCCCTTGGATTTTGTTGTGTTATCAGGATAGATATGAGATTAGAGCCCGAGCAGTCCGAGGATATCAACAAGCCCGGTAAGCTGCAGCCCGGCGGCTGCGGCAAGGGCGAGGAGGATAAGGAGAGGAACAAGCCAGCGGGCGGGGGATTTTTTGCGCGGAGCGGGTGCCGACTTTACCGGAGTGTCCGCAGGAATCTCTGCCGAGGGTTCAGCCACGGTTTCCGGGCAAGCCGCCGGAGCTGTTTCGGGAAGCGCGGCGGGGATTTCTTCGGAGATTGCGGTTTCAGTGGGAGCCTGAGCCGCAAGGGACTCGTGCTTGATTATGTTTTCCTCGCAATACTAAGTCGGATCGTAGCCATGTCGTTCTGTGAGCCAAGGAGTTGCTTGCTT
>JAZUOR010000301.1:0-4952 GCA_045604745.1 Acutalibacteraceae bacterium
TTGTTGTCTTCCTAAGACCGCTTGGCATCCGACTTACTTGAAGTTGTCGCCCAGGGTGGAAGCATTGATGGGGAGCTGCTCATAGGTCTCAAGATCCATGAAGTAGTACAGGTCACCATCGTTGTAGGAATATTCCATATCCTTGCGCTCAACGAACGCAGTGGGGAACTTTTCAGTGGGGTTGAAGGAACGCTCGGTAACGGCACCGGAGATGACGTTGCGGATCTTGGTGCGCACGAAAGCGGCGCCCTTGCCCGGCTTGACGTGCTGGAACTCGATGATGGAGTAAACTCCACCGTCCATCTCAAAGGTAACGCCATTTCTGAAATCGCCAGCAGTAATCATAAAATGAACCATGCCTTTCGTTAATCGGTTTACGCCGCGGAAGGACATTATGTCCATATAACGGCACAAGATAAGATGTTATAATTTTATACCTTATCGGCGGCAATTGCAAGGGGTATCGACATAATTTTTTAATAATAATTGCTTAATTTTTTACTTTTTATTAATATTGGTGCTTCCGGACCGTGAGGCAGGGGGATAATGTCTTTTTTTCCTGAGAGATTGGGAAAGCCCTCCATCCCTTGCGGGATGGAGGGCGAGAGGTACTAACGGGAACGGAATCAGTTAACGATGGTGAGCTCGGTTTCCTTGTCGAACAGATGGATTCTGCTGTTGACGAAAGCAACCTTGATGGTGTCACCGGCGCGGGTCTTGGAAGTAGGAGCAACGCGAGCGGTGATGTTGTTGCCCAGAGCGTTGAGGTACAGATAGGTCTCGTTACCCATAAGCTCGGTGACTTCAACGTCAGCCTCAACAGTGGACTCGGAGTAACGGGCCAGATATTCAGGCTCGTCATGGACATGCTCGGGACGAACGCCGAGGATGACTTCCTTGCCGATGTAGGCATCCAGCTGACCCTTGTTGTTCTTGGAAGCGGGCAGCTTGATGGAATAATCGCCGAACAGAGCGTAAACGTCGTTCTCTCTCTTCTGCAGCACGACATCGATGAAGTTCATCTGAGGAGTGCCGAGGAAGCCAGCGACGAAAGCGTTGCGGGGCTTGTCATACAGGAACTGGGGAGTGTTGACCTGCTGGATGATACCATCCTTCATGACGACGATTCTGTCGCCCATGGTCATAGCTTCGGTCTGGTCGTGGGTAACATAGATGAAGGTGGTACCCAGTCTCATGTGCAGCTTGGCAAGCTCGGTTCTCATCTGAGCACGGAGCTTAGCATCCAGGTTGGACAGAGGCTCGTCGAGCAGGAAGACCTTGGGCTCACGGACGATAGCACGGCCGAGAGCAACACGCTGACGCTGACCACCGGACAGAGCCTTGGGCTTTCTGTCGAGGAGGTGAGCTATATCGAGGATCTGAGCAGCCTCGTCAACGCGACGGGCGATCTCAGCCTTGTCATACTTTCTGAGCTTAAGACCGAATGCCATGTTGTCATAAACGGTCATGTGGGGATACAGAGCGTAGTTCTGGAAAACCATTGCGATGTCTCTGTCCTTGGGAGCAACGTCGTTGACCATGGTGTCGCCGATGTACAGCTCGCCGTCAGAGATCTCTTCCAGACCAGCGATCATTCTCAGGGTAGTGGACTTACCGCAGCCGGACGGACCAACAAGAATGATAAATTCCTTGTCCTGGATCTCCAGGTTGAAGTCCTTAACGGCCTCGACGCCGCCAGCATACCTTTTGAATATGTTTTTCAAGGTTACGCTTGCCATATTGTATTTCCTCCTAAAATTTGTTGCGGATACTCTTACCCGCGTGGCATCTGCCGTATAATAATATAGCAGATTCGTGTGCTTTTGACCATCCCGATTCTCACCAAACTTTTTCCTGCACAATTATATAATATGACAGTGCGCAATAAGAAAGGGGGAGAACAGGACGCTTTATTTGTAATTTGTTAACAAATCTGCGCATTCCTGCGTGGTAAGCAGACGGCATTCGCCCGGTTCAAGGGTAACATCAAGCGTCAATTGTCCAATGGCCGTACGGCGAAGCTCAGTCACATGCCGTCCGCAGGCCGCGCACATGCGCTTGACCTGATGATACATACCCTGACATATCTTTACGGTCACTTCGGTGCCGTCACCGTCCCATGTAAGGCTGGCAGGCAGACATTTGTCGCCGTCGGCAAGCTCGATGCCCTCACTGAACCGGGCTGCCATGGCAGCGTCTGCGGGGCAGTCAAGCTTTGCTATGTAAGTTTTGTACACATGCTTTCCCGGAGCAGTTAGTCTGTGGGCGAAGGCGCCGTCGTCGGTCAGGATGAGCAGGCCGGTGGTGTCCTTGTCCAGCCGTCCGGCGGGAGCCACGCTGCTGCGCCTGTATTCCTCCGGAAGCAGCTCAAGTACAGTCTTTTCGTCCCGGTCGCGGGTGGCAGAAACATATCCAGCCGGCTTGTTCATCATTATATAAAGATATTCCCTGTAGCTGACCGGCTTGCCGTCAAGGGTGATTTCATCCTTATCCGGATCTACCTTGCGGTCAATGGCTTTATCGGCAGTGCCGTTGACGGTGACATGACCCTTCCAGATGGCTTCGCGGGCCTGCTTGCGGGACATGCCCGACTGATTGGATATGTATTTATCAAGGCGTTCCATAATGTCCTCCGTTTATGAAAAACTGCGTGTGATCATCTCCAGCTCGGCTGCATCGGTGGCTATGGCATCCAGCTGTATCATGTAATCCTCCTGACCGCAGAACCAGTATCGTTCATAGGTGTCCATGTCCTGAAAGTGCCGGGTGATGGTGATGGTGGTGTAGGTTCTGCCGCCGATCTGCGCTGTGGATATTTTTCCGAATTCAGCCCGTGACAGATAGTTGGTCACGTCATCTGCCATAAGATACCGGGAGATATATTCCTCTTCGCTCAGGCCTTCGATGCCGCCAAGATGGCGGTCAATATAGGACACACAGACGTAGGCGGTGTAATCCTCGCGGCAGGAGACCATGTCGTAAAGGACGCTTGCCGGCTGGGCAAACTGACCGTCATCGCGGTACATGCCTGCGACGTCGGGAGCGTATGTCTGGTTTATCAGTTCATCCAGAGCCACACCCCAGCCGTCCGGCAGAGTGAAAGTGACTCCGCAGAAAAGGCTGTTGAACACGTCGTCCTGCCACACCCCGCGAGGCGGCAGAGCTGTAGGGGCTGACTCGTCGGAGGAAGTCACAGAGGGCACGTCAGCAGGGCTGACATCGTCTGTTTCGTAGCAGCCGGTGCATATTGCGCAGAGAAATGCAAGCAGCAGAAGCGCTGCGGCGAAGCGAATTTTCATTTGTACTCAAACCTCACTCAAAAGACGTTGCTCTTTGATATTTTAAGATATAGCCCTTTCCGTGTCAATAGCGCGGCGTGAGCAAAAAAGCGCGCCCTCCGCGAAGGAGAGCGCGCCGATAGTCAATTCTGACCGTACTGCTTTATATTATTCGAAACAGTCAATGATGCTGTCAGCGGTGACATCAAGGCTGGCAGTGATGATGATGCTTGCCATGTACTTGTCAATCTTGCGCACGGCGTAAACCTGCTCAAGAAGCACAGTGCCGTCCATGGAGCACTCGATGGTGACGGAGAGATAGTCGTTGCCGCCGATCTGGATGGTCTCGACCTCGCCCAGAGAGGTTTCAAGCTCCATGGCAGCGTACTCGGACTCCAGCTGAGAGGTGACGAGCTCAAGATACTCCTGAGCTTCCATGGACTTGTTGCCGGTGATGGCAAGGTTCTCGAAGAGGATCTGAGCGTTGCCGGTGCCGTTGGCGTTGGCAGAGTGCAGAGCGTAGTAGTTGCTCATCTCGGCGATCTTGGCAGCCAGTTCGTTGTCATCGGCACCCATTTCAATGGAAGCGCCAAGCATTTCCAGCAGCTCATCGGGAGAAGCGTGGCTCCAGCCATCGGGCTCGGTGTAGGTGATGGAAGCAAAATCGTTGGTGTAGACGTTGCCGTTCCAGGAACCGACGCTGAAAGCGGGGCCGGATTCGCCAAGGAGATCTCCGCATCCGCAGAGACCGACGAGCATGAGGACAGCCATGATTGCACACAGTACTTTTTTCATTTGATTATACCTCTTTCCAAATTATCTGTGTCCTTTGCCGGAATTATGTTGCCGGCGCGAACCATGAATATTTTACATGGTTGTTCCTTTTTTGTCAATATATTTATAAGTTACAGAATTGTTATATAAGAAAAAACAAAGCCTGCCGGTAAACCGACAGGCTTTGAATTACAGGTGAATAAGCTCGAATTACTCGTTGATGCCGGTAACAACGCCGGAACCGACGGTACGGCCGCCTTCACGGATAGCGAAGCGGAGGCCTTCCTCGATAGCGATCGGGGTGATGAGCTCAACGTCCATCTCGACGTGGTCACCAGGCATGCACATCTCGGTGCCAGCGGGCAGGGAGACAACGCCGGTAACGTCGGTAGTTCTGAAGTAGAACTGAGGACGATAGTTGTTGAAGAACGGAGTATGACGGCCGCCTTCTTCCTTGGTCAGAACGTAAACCTGGCCGTGGAACTTGGTGTGGGGGTTGATGGAACCGGGCTTAGCCAGAACCTGGCCGCGCTCGATCTCAGTTCTCTGAACGCCGCGGAGCAGAGCACCGATGTTGTCGCCAGCCTCGGCATAGTCGAGGAGCTTGCGGAACATTTCGATACCGGTAACGACGGTCTTTCTCTTCTCGTCGGTCAGACCAACGATTTCAACTTCCTCAGAGAGCTTCAGCTGGCCGCGCTCAACTCTACCGGTGGCAACAGTACCACGACCGGTGATGGTGAAAACGTCCTCGATGGGCATGATGAAGGGCAGGTCAGCCTTGCGCTCGGGAGTGGGGATGTACTCGTCAACAGCAGCCATCAGGTTGTGGATGCACTCGTACTCGGGAGCGGAGGGATCGGAAGAACCGCACTCGAGGGCGCCCAGAGCGGTACCGCG
>JAZUOR010000302.1:0-7735 GCA_045604745.1 Acutalibacteraceae bacterium
ACAAGGAATGCAAGCGCGTCAAAGATGCGTCGGGAGACGAGAAATTCATGCTTGCCAACATTTACTGGATGAAGATAATTGACGAAAAGATCTATTATCTCCACATATCCGGGCAGGAAACCTACAATAATTACACCTGGAATGGTCCTTGTGACGAGAATATTCGCTATATCAATCTTGACGGCTCAGAACCGTCTCTGCTGTATTCCGGAAGTGCATTCAATATTGCATCGTGCGATGGTAAAATTTTCTGGAACAGTTGGGACATATATTATTATAATGATGGCATTGGAACTGACTATGCAAGTAATTTCCACTGCATTGATCCGGAGCAGGATGCCCTCAATATAAATTCTGATAAGCCACTGTTCTTTGTTGACAACATGCCCGAAAACAGAGGGTATCATTTTACCGCAAACAAGGATTCTCTTTTCATCGGCAACCTCAATGGCTTGTCCGAGTACAGCGCCGACGGTACCATTCTGAAAAACATATCGACCCGACCGGCACCAAGCGGATTCTACACAATAACGGCAACCGACAGCAATGTCGTCTACAGCCCCTTCAATTATTTTTTCTCAAAGTCTACCGAAAAAGGTGACCTCTATCCCGCTAAATTCTATACCGGTGAAAATATTTATGTATACGACAGGGCAACCGAAAGCACAACCGTTGCATTTAAAGGCTACTGCGAAGTTGTCGGCGTCGCAGGCAACTGGGTGTATTTTTACGACAATCGCAGCAGACAGGGCATGACTCTGGACAATCTGAAAGGTGATTTCTACAACACCTTTTCCCATATGGTATATGGCATGCCTATAAAATATGCGGAAGGAGAGCCGTACATTGTCCGCGAAGACGGCACCATGAGCCTGTACAACCGCGACAAGCTCTGCCGTGTCCGCCTTGACGGCACCGGATATATGGAAATGCCGGCATACGAGGCCGAAGACTGATCGCAGGCAGGCAAAACAGACAAAAACCACCGCTGACACAGCAATGTGCAGCGGTGGTTTTTCGTTGTACGCGCTATCGGGAAAGCAAAAATCAAACCCGAAAAACATGCTGTAAGATATAGTCACAGCAAAGGAAACCACCCCCAAAAAAACAGCTTCTCACCGGTAAGCATTATCGGGAAAGCAAAAATCAAACCCGAAAAACATGCTGTATGATAAAGTCACAGCAAAGGAAATCACCGCACAAAAGCTCAGCGGTACAAAATAAAACATTATATACAGAAAAGGAGTTATCATCATGAAAAAGGAAAACAAGAAGGTCAACATCATTCCCCCCGCACAGGTCGCTCTCTTCACCGGTATGGCCGGTCTGCTGATCAACACCATCATCGAGGCCGCCGATCACAACCGTCAGGTGGAATCCTCCAGAAACATGACCCTTGCTCCGGATCAGACCGTGTTCCGCGGCAGAAAGAACCGCGGCAAGGACAAGACCGTAGAGCCCGAAAGAGTTGACGAGGCCGCCAGACAGTATGTCGTTGACCGTTATCCCTATCTGGTCTCTGAGGCCAACGAAAACTGCCGCTATTACCTGACCCAGAGTGTCAACATCGGACGCTATCCCCACAACGACATCCGTGTGGACGACGAAACCGTTTCCCGCGTTCACTGCCGCATCTTCCTTGAGAACGACAGCTGCTATCTGATCGACATGGGCGCCACCACTCCCGCCAAGATCAACGGCAAGTCTGTGGAAAGCATCAGCAAGCTCGCTTCCGGCGACGTCTACAGAGCCCGCCTGCGCGACGGCGACGTCATCACCATCGGACGTTCCGTGTACCGCTTCTGTGACCCCGCTGTCAGCGCTCCCGCTGCCGCTTCGCGCGACTTCATGGGCACTGTAGTGCTCTGATTGTACGATGCAAATCAGGTCGGCAGAAGGGCAGGCATGTTGTGGATGGATAATGACAGAATAAAAAAGCAACACACCGAACGGTATGCTGCCTAAGACCTGCCCTCTGCCGATCTGATTTCATAACTGACAAAAACAAAGTTCACAAAAGTATTGTGCAAACAACCGATTATGTGTTATAATTCGATAAGCGTATGATAAGTATATGAGTCCTGCCGGTCCTGCCGCTTCACGCGGCAGCCGGGTGGAGGGAGGAACTGTCATGGCCGGATTCGGCAACATTTATAACACACAGACCATCAGGATAATGAACGAGCTGTACAGCTGCAAATACGACGACCCGCTGGTGCTCAGAAGTGCGCTGGAAAAGTGCGAGCTGTTTTCCTTTGCGCAGGAGCTGTGGCAGGCCATACTCACCCGCTTCCCCTGCCGGCTGTATCTGGACGTGCTTGAGCGGTGCCGGAATCTTGAGGCGGAGGGCCGTTCCTTCGAAGCGGCCGGCGAGCTGTTTGCCCGTAACAAAAGTGCTCTGTGGAGCCGGTACTGCTCCGAAGCGGGCAGCGCAAAGAACACCACTGAGTTCGTGTCTGCCTTTTTCAGGGAGACCTGCCGCTCCAATCCCCTTTGCCGGCCGTGCAGCTGCAAAAAGCATCTGACCGATTTTTTCGAGCAGATAAGCGGAGAAAGCCACGACAGCGTAAAGAAAAACATCAACAACTGGCTTTCGGGCCACTCCCGCCCCAACACCCGCGAGGGCTATATACAGCTGTGCTATGCTTTGGGGCTGCGTGTCTTCCGCGGCGAGGCGGTAAACAATCTGGACGCAAACCGCTTCCTTTCCTTTTCCTGCGGGCAGAACCCTCTCTACCTGCGCAGCGCGCAGGAGGCCATTCATTATTTCTGCCTCATGCGCCCCTTCGGAAAGGTCCTCTCTCCCGAAGATGATTACGACGCTCCCGGCAACTACAGCTACGCCCGCTCCCTGCAGAGCCGGCTGGAAAAGCTGCCGCCGAAAGCAGCCGATAACAAGGGCTATACCATTGAATCCCGGCTGCTCATCGACTCCATAACCGACGAAAACGAGCTGCTGGATTTCATCTCCGGTCACGCCGAAAGCAATTCCGAACGCTATTATTCCGCCTGCAGGCTGCTGGAAAAGTTCTGCGAGGAATATGAGCTGCTGGAGCATGACATGGAGGAAGAAGAGGAGGGCGGCAAAAAAAAGAAGCCCCTTACCAAGGGCACAGCCATTCAGATCGTGGACATTTTTTCCAGAGTATCCACCGACCGCAAGTCCATAAAGATGCTCCGGGATTTCATTTCCGACGGCTACAGCCTGAGCGATGCGCTTTACCGGTCGGACGTGGTGCTGGATATGTCCAAGGGTCTTCAGACCGTGTCGCGCAGCGTACTGCTGCTGACCGCCCTTTCGCTCAATTACGGCACGGCCTACGACGTGCGCTCCGGACGGATGCGCAACACACTTGAATTTGACGAGTGCACCTCCTTCAACAGCTTCTGCCGCACCGTCTCCGCCATACTGGAAAGCTGCAACATGGCGATGATCTATCCCCGCCGCAAGTTTGATTTTCTGGTGCTTCACTCCTACATGTCGATGACCAGAGACATAAACCGGCGCGGCATCGCCGAGGCACTGTCCGATTATCTTCTCCGAACCATGGAGCTCATCGGCAGCAGCGAGGATTGAGCTGCTGCACCACAACTATGATAAACGTCTGGAAAGGGATATATTGACTATGGATTTTCTGATTGGAACACAGCCGTTTGACGATGGTTTTCTTGTGGAAAAGAAGCTGTACGGCAGCACCAGATGGAGCGATTATCTCATGAAGCACTGCGTCAGCGGTGAGGAATGCGACCTGCGCGTCTTTGTAAACGAGCGCGACGGCATGGACACCATCAGCGCACAGTACGACAAGGCCGAGGCCATTTCTCCGTCACTGACCGGCGGCTGCATCTGCCGCAAAAACCTTGAACACAACGGCGTTCAGTACTGCCTTGTCCGTCTGAAGAGAAACATCGAGGGCAAGGACATGCCCACGGCGGCGGTCGTGCGCATGTGCGCCGATATCTGTCAGGCACTGGCTGACATGCAGGCAGCCGGAGCCGTTCATCGCAACGTCAAGCCCACCAACATCACCTTCCGCAGCGGACAGTATTACCTCAACAGCTTTGACCTGATGGAAAAGCTGGAAAACTGCGACGAAGAATACATTGTAGGCACTCCTGCATTCATGGCTCCCGAAGCACTGGACGGAGCATACAGTTTTTCCACCGACGTTTATTCTCTCGGTCTGACCATGTATTGCCTGCTCAACGGACACCACCTGCCATTTGTCGGACAGGGTCGTGATTCCAGTCAGGCCATGGACCTGCGCATCAACGGCAGCGAAATTCCGGTCATAAGCAGTGTTGCCCCGGAGCTTATGGGCATAATCAGAAAGGCCTGCGCCTTTGATGCCGGTGACCGGTATCAGAACGCACAGCAGATGCTCGACGAGCTCACAGCCTATCTTGACCGAAGCCGACGCCGCAGAACCAACGCCACGCAGCTGCGCACAAGCCTTGAGCAGATCGACGATTTTTCCTCCCGCTGGAGCATCAACAGCGTGCTCGGCTCAGGCGCATACGGCGTTGTGTTTGACGTCACCGACCGCACCGGCGGCGAACGTTACGCCATGAAGGTCATCCCCATTCCGGCGCTCAACACCACGGACGAGGACGAGCTGCGCACCGGCATGACCGACGAGCAGCGCAGAACCTATTTTGAAACTCAGTCCAGCAAGGCCTCCCGCGAGGCTCTGGTCTGGAGCAGCATTTCATCCTGCACAAACATCGTCCGCCTGCACGAAAGCGGCAAAATAAATGACCCGGAGCGCGAATACGGCTGCTATTTCTACATGTGCAGCGAGCTGCTCTCCCCAATCGAAACCCAGACCAGCGACGAAAGGACCGTCGCACGCATTGCCATGGACATCTGCCGCGCTCTCACGGCTGTTCACGGCGCAAACATCACCCACCGCGACATCAAGCCGGAGAACATACTCTATTCTCCCAACGACGGCTACAAGCTGGGCGATTTCGGCATAGCCAAGCTGCACCGCTTCAAGGCAAACGCCACGGTCATCGGCACCGTGCCCTATATGCCTCCTGAGATCCTCAAGAACTACTACGAGGATCTGCGCCGCTCGGAGTATGACAACACCGTTGACATATACTCGCTGGGTCTTACCATGTACACCCTGCTCAACGAGGATCGCGGCCCCTTTATCACCTGTCCGGCAAGCGAGATCACCGATGCCGACATCCGCAGCGACAACATCAGCCGCGCCAAGGGCATGGAGTTCCCCGACGCTCTGCACGCCTCGGCAGGCATCATGCGCATCATCAAAAAAGCCTGCGCCTACGAACCCTCTGACCGCTATGCCAGCGCAGAGGACATGTACGAGGCTCTTGCGGACTTCCTCGCCTGCTGATATTTATCGGGAAAGAAAAAAACAAACTTCCGAATGTATGGTGTACTATACAGATGCTGATGATACACCAAACAGAAAACGAAAGGAGATATAATCATGAGCAACAAGAAAAAGGGCATTATTCCTCCGGTACAGCTGGCACTGTTTTCCGGCATTGCAGGACATCTGATCAATTCCATTCTGGGAAACGTGGAGCACAACGCCGCAGTCGAGCAGAGCAGAAACGTTACCGTTGACCCCAACGGCACCGTTGTTCAGAAAAAGAGAGGCAGCAAGGGTGCCGACATGGTCGACATCGACAACGTTGCCGAGGAGTTTGTCGAGGAGAACTGCCCCTACATTTCCCCTGTGGGCAATCCCTCCCTGCGCTATTACGTCACCCAGAGCGTCAACATCGGACGCTATCCCCACAACGACATCATGATCCCTGACGAGACTGTATCCCGCGTTCACTGCCGCATTTACGTCAGAAACGGCAAGTATTATCTCATCGACATGGGAGCCTCCTCTCCCGCTAAGCTCAACGGCAGGTCTGTGGACAACAGCAAGCCCCGCAGCATCGACGAGCTCTACGATTTTGAGCTGAACGACGGCGACAGCATCGTTATCGGCCGCACCGAATACGTCTTCCGCAGAACCGCCGAAAAGGACAGCAACTATCGCCAGACCATGAGCAGCTGCAACTCCACCGTGGTGCTCGACTGATTTCCTGACCGGTCAGCAATACCTGTCATAATACAGACTGCGCCCGCCTCCTTACGGAAGCGGGCGTGTTTTTTATGCGTCGGACGGTGCACACCTCCGGAAGCCTAATGCCGTTCAGAACGGATAGGTGCAGTCTATGTACTTTCTTCTCCACACCTCATCTGTGCACTCTCCCTGTTCCGTAACAGGGCAGTCGCTGTACAAATCGTCGGCTATTTCGATGATGGTGTCCTTCAGCTCCAGCCGTGCTGTAAATTTTTCCGGGATGGCCTCCAGTCCCAGATGCGCACCGACTATGTTGCCGGTGACCGAACCGGTGGAATCGCTGTCGCCGCTGTGGTTGACCGCCGCGATTATGGCTTTTTCAAAGTCGTTTTCATGACGCAGCGCACAGTATATCGCTATCGCCAGCGTTTCCTCAGCCACCCAGCCCTCGCCGAGCATTCTGATGGCCGTCAGGTCGTCAGCTTCTCCGGCAGCGGCAAGCTCAACGGCCTTGTCGGTCAGGGCAATCAGCTCCGCGGCATGAATCGCCTCCGGGAACAGGCGCATCACAGCCGCCTTTGCATCGCTGACCGCTTCAAGGACAGTAATGTCCGCGCTGTGTGCAAGCAGATGAATGATATGCACCAGCATTGCCGCAGGAATATATCCCAGCTCATGCCCGTGGGTAATGGCTGCAGCCTGCGCACCTGTCATGTCTATTTCCTCGATCGTGCAGCCCTTTCCTTCAAAATACAGCCCGACGGGTGCGACCCGCATCACTCCGCCGCAGCCCTTGCTGTCGTTTTTCGGATGGGTCACGGAGCCCAGCCTGCCCTGTCTGAGAGCATTGAGGCAGGTTCCGCCCGGTGCGCGGCTGTTGTTTATTTCGGGAAGATTGTTGAGCCACGAGCACTCCGGTGCACCCAGACCGAACCCGCAACCTTCTCCCATCTGAGACCTCAGCCAGTCCATATAGCAGGCAGCAATGCCGGCGCGATACGACACCGCTGTCCCCTTCATCATCCCCTCAGTAGTGCTTCGCAGCAGGCCGTTTGCCGTAAACAGGGTCATCTGCGTGTCGTCGGATATCAGCGCGCTGCCGCCCACAAGGTCGTATTCGGTTATGCCCTTCGCCCCGTACCTTCTGAGGATACTGCTGCTGTCCATGAACTCCACCGTATATCCCAGTGCATCACCGGCAGCGCCTCCGATCAGGCACCCGCGGTATTTGTTTACATCCTTCATTGTCTGTTCCCTCCGTCACATCCGTCACAATAGTATTATCAGATCGTTCCGCCGGCTTGCCGAAATAGCATACACAGCAAAGAACGGCACACCTGATACTGCACGAAGACAGCCCGCCTCTGTAGGGGAGCGGGCGGTCCTGTGTATTATTCGCAAATGAGCGCATCCTTACAGCAGCTCAACGCCCTCCCAGCCTGCAAGATACCGGCGCAGGACGGTGGCGTCGGTAAAGGTAACCTCGCCGTCGCCGTTGACATCGGCATTGCGCATGTCGATGGTCACATCCGGCCAGTCTGCCAGATGACGGCGCAGGACTGTGGCGTCAGCCAGAGTCACCTCGCCGTCGGCGTTGACGTCACCGGGAATGCTTTCCTTCCAGACGGCATACAGTGTGACCGCTGCATCTGCCTGATAGACGGCACCCGCAGCGTAGC
>JAZUOR010000303.1:0-13790 GCA_045604745.1 Acutalibacteraceae bacterium
TGAATCGGTTGATTTGCCTGAGGGCATCAGAACCATCGGGCCGGGTGCATTCAGAAACTGTGTAAAGCTGAAGAAGATTACACTGCCTGACCGCATCGAATATATCGGAGACGACGCCTTTGATGGCTGCGGTTCGTTGGAAAGCGTCACACTTCCGGAAACGATAAGTTATCTTGGAAATAACGCCTTTCGCAACTGCGTTTCCCTCAGAAGCGTCTGTCTGGCAGCAGCAATCATGGAGCCCCGCCGGTTCAATGTCAGGGAAATCTTTTGTGGATGTCCCGTAACCGAAGGTCTGCTCGATGTCAAGCTGTACATTTATCCCGACTGCCCGGAGGATGGTTATTACCGAATACAGGCATAGTGCCTTTTTTCAAAAAATATACACAAGGTATTGATACCGAACGGCCAATATGTTAATATATAGCCGTATGTTAAAATACTAACACCAAAAAGGAAGCGCAAATTATGGATAACAATATTCATGCCCCAAACGAGGGCAAAAAGCTTGTGATCACCACTGAAAACGGCACCTACGAAAGATATCCCATCAAGACCAAGATCGTCATGGACGGCGATGATCTTGTTGAGATACTCAATGAATGTGTTGCCCCTTATCTTCAGGACGGCGACATGATCTTCATGAGCGAAAAGATCGTTGCCATCAGTCAGGGCAGAGCATTTCCTGTCAGCGAAATCAAGCCCTCCAAGCTGGCAAATTTCCTTGTAAAGTTTGTTTACAAGTCCCCGTACGGAATCGGCCTTGGCAGCCCGTGGACCATGGAGCTTGCCATTCGTGAGGTCGGCAAGGTCAAGATCGTGTTATGTGCCATCGTTGCCGGCATCTGCAAGCTGTTTGGCGTTCGCGGCGTATTTTACAATATGCTCGGCGAACGTGTACGCGCCATCGACGGTCCCTGCGATTATACTCTCCCTCCCTACAACACCTATGCCAAAATGGCTCCTGCCAAGCCTAACGAGGTGGCAAAGCAGCTTACCAAGGCCATGAACGGTCATAAGGTCATAATCATTGACGCAAATGACATCGGTGTAAACATCCTCGGAAAGCCCGACAAAAAGATGGACGATGATGAGCTGGCAGCCATTTTCAAGGATAATCCTCTGGGTCAGGAATCCCAGCAGACACCAATCGCCATCGTTCGCAAGATAGAAGCTTGATCGATCTGCTCAAGGCAACACTGCATTTTTCATTCCTGTGAATTTTGCGGTGTTGCCTTTATCTCAACTGCCGAAAGGAGCAGCTTATGCATAAGAACACAGTGAAAGCCAGAGATTTATTCTTTATATTTGCCTTTGCCGTTTTTTCGGCCTTTATCATAATGCATGCTCCTTCGGTCAACGCTCAGTCTCCGGGAGAAATATCTGTTTCTGATTCAGATGCTCTTATTGCGGCCCTTACTGACAGCTCCTGCTCAACAATAATACTTAAAGAACAGGCTATCTATACCATAGAGCAGCCTGTAAGTGCGGGGCATTCGCTGAAAATAGTGGGAAACAGCGCTACCATCGACTTTGCCGCTGAAGCAAGTCTGAATGTGCCCGGCGGCGTCGAAGTGACACTGTCAAAGGTCACATTCAGCAACCGGAGTTCACACAGCCTTGCTGTGTCGGGCTCGGTTGTGTTCGGCGAGAACGTATTCTTTGCCGGCAAGGAAGGCATCGGCCTCACAGGCGGACAATTGACATCTGCCGGAGCAGCCGTGACTGCTGTTTCGGGACTTGAGACTCTTGTTCACGCAAAACCGTCAGCCGGCAGTGTCACGCTGCGTGACATCCGGCTGACACAGACTTCAGGCGAGTCAGAGCTGCTTGTAGTTGACAATTGCTCCGGCAGTGTGTATTTCGGCGGCAATGTTGAACTGTTTGCCGCAAACGGTACGGCACTTTACAGCCCGTCGGGAAGCTATAACCCTCAGATATCGATCGAAAACGGAGCATCACTGTCGATTGCTGCTCCCAACGCAGTCCTGAACCAGCAGCTTGATGTGCCGGGTGCAGCCGCTGACATAAGAAGCTGTGACCTCGTAGTCGGTACTGGTGTCACTCTTGGCGTTACAGGAAGCTACAGCGGCATTGCTGCACGGAACATCACCCTTGGTGATAATTCCAATGTATCCGCAGTATGCCAGCGACAGTCGGATTCAGGTTCGCCCAAATGCTCCGCACTGTACGCATCCGGACAAATCGTATGCAAAGCCGGAGTAAAATTGTCATTCGGCTCATCAGGCGGTAATTTCGGAAGCGGCATGTATGCAGAAGATTCTATACAGGCAGGAAATCTCTTTTCTATGGTCTTTCGCGGCAGTTCTTCCTATTGCAGCGCGATTTATTCGGAAGCCTCGGTTTCTCTTGGTTCCGAATGCTCGCTCATATCTGTGGGAAGCGTTTACGGAGTGAGAAGCAGCGGTCTGACTATTGGCGAAAAATCAACCATCGACTTTGATGAAACAATTAACGACGGCATCCGCTCAAGCGGTCAGATAGCTATCGGCAGCGATGCTACAATCGACATTCACGGCGGACGCTGCGCGGTCAGCTCCTCGGCAGGCATTGCCTTTTCCAGCGGCAGCATTATAAATCTTTCTTCTGACGGAAGAGGTCCGGCAATCCTGATTGACGGAACCGCATCGGACAGTCTTGTCCTCAATGGCTGCAAGCTGAAAGTTGAACATAACTCAGCGGCCAATTCTGAAAAACGTGCCGCCGTATTTACCAGCGGCAGCATCATGATCGACAGCGGTGCGGATGTCAGTTTCTTTAACAGCAAGGACTTTGGTCTCATTTCTTCCGGAGGCAGCATCAATATCTCCGGCAAAAACACCGTACTGCGCTGTTCCGGAGGCGTTGGAATACTCGTTTCAAAGGGAAGCCTTTCGGTAGCAGACAACGCTACACTGCTTGTACAGGGGCTGGTTGACTCGGCTGTCAGAATTGAGCGTGGATCATTCAGCGCCACAAACGGTACTACGGTGGATGTTCAGGGAGCAAGATTCGGTGTAGAGGCACTGAGCGGCGATTTTTATATTGACGGAGCCTCGGTTTTTGACATCCGCAGCACCTCGGATCGTGCTGTTTTCGTCAAGAACGGCCGAATGACTGTACTGAACGTAGACCGCATATCTGCGTGGAAGCGTGCTGAGGACAGCAAAAATTCCTCATCATGGTGGAAAAACGAGCCCAAATGTGCCCATTCATGGGAAATCACCGCCGACGGCAACAAGGAAAACTGGCTGATTGCCGACCACACTGCGCTCAATCCCAACATCGCTCAGGTGCATGAGCAGGGTATCGCTCAGCCCTGCGGCTTTGCGTGGTATGACGGCGAGTGGCTTCCTGCCGACTATTCCAGACTTGCTCAGCACATCAGCCGTCCCTATGGACGAGCCAACTCCTTCAATATTCCCGCAGGAAAATCCTTTTCATGGATGCTTTTCGGTGAAAGCTATGACAATCAGCTGAAATACCGGCTGCTGGAAAGCTCAGGCGACGGAACCTTTGACCTTAAAGAGGACGGCACATTCACCTATTCCTCGCTCAGCTACTCACGCGGCTTTCAGACCTTCGATTTTGTTGTGGAAAACGGCGACGGAGTTACTTCACAGCCGGTTACGGTAAGCGTTTTTGTTACCGCTTCAAAACCTCCCGTTGCCAACAGTGCCACTTTCCCGGTTGATAAAGAAGAAAAGTATATCGGTCAGGTCAGCGTGATGGACTACGATGGTACAATCGCTGCTATCAATATTATTGAACAGCCCAGACATGGTCATCTGATAATGAATTCTGACGGTAAATTCAGCTACGAGCCGGAAGAAGACTTTTCCGGTCTGGATTACTTCCGCTATACCGCAGAGGACAACATGGGCGACGAAAGCAGTGAGGCGTATATATCCCTCGCGGTTGATATGGCTGAAATTCCCATCGTCTGCAACGGAACCATCGTTACCGAAAGCAGTGTGGAAGCATCCATCAGACTTTCGGCACTGATTGGCCGGGAGAGCGTTGAACCGGCACCTCAATATATTATTCTGACCCAGCCGGTTTACGGTGAACTGGTTATCAGCGAGAATGAACCCGATCTCGTTACCTATATCCCCTACAAGGATTTTTCCGGTACAGATCTGTTCACATTTGCTGCTGTTCTTGAGGACGGCACGCAGACCAACGAAGCTTATGTGACAATCGCAACTGTACCCAGTCAGCGCCCCAATGCCCACAGCGAGGTATACTACTGCACAAAGAATTCCTCGTGCAGCGGCAGACTTTCCGGCTATGACATTGACGGAACGATAAATATATTTACCATCACTGATTATCCGGAAAACGGAAAGCTTGAGTTAGACACTGTTACGGGCGACTTCACCTATTATGCCGAAAGCGGCTATACTGGAACGGTCAGATTCTCCTTTACCGTTACTGACAGCGACGGACTCATAAGCGATCCAGTGTCGGTAGAGATAAAGGTATCATCACTTATCGAAAATCTTCGCAGCTCCGGACGACTGGGAACCGCAATAGTGCTTTTCTGCATCGGAATTGCGGCTTTGGCTGCACTGGCTGCTTATTTTTTCGTTTCTGCCGCAAAGCGCCGCAGACAGTTTGAAGAGGATATAGCAAAGAGCCGCCTCTTTGAATACGGCGGCTCTGAAGCAAATTACGATAACGAATATATGAAAAAATAATCAGTCGGCAATTATCTTGATATAGAATTTACGCTCACGAGGTCCATCAAATTCAACAAAGTAAATATTCTGCCACACACCGAGCAGCGGCCAGCCGCCGTCGATGAACACAATCAGCTCCGCGCCAAGGTTGCTGCTCTTTATGTGTGCGTGAAGTTCACTTTCTTTCTCAGGAAACACACGTTCCATATTTTTTAGAAGGTCGTTTCTGACATTGGGATTTGTGTTTTCGTTGAATGTCAGCGCCGCAGTTGTGTGCGGACAGAAAATAACTGCGAAACCATCCTCCACTTCGGATTCTTTAATTGCGTCTGTTACTGTGCGGGTGATGTTGTAGACACCGGTTTCTTCGGTTTTAAGTGTAAATTCTCTGAGTGCTCCCATTGTCATTCACTCCTTGTTATTTAATGTGATTATGAATATGGATAAGAAATTCAAAAGTATGATATTGCTGTGCGCTATTGGCTCAGTAATCATTTCTGCTGCCGCGGCTGCGAGCTTCTCGGAAAACGAAGGAACGCTCCTGCTCCGGAAAACAGGTGAATATGACCGGACAATTGAATATCAATCTGAAGCCGGCAGTTATCTCAATGCCCACCTTACAGATGAATTCCAGACCAACGATTCAGAAATAATTATGCTCTCAGACAGTGACGCAACAGCAGAATACACAGTAAACATCAATACAGCCACTGTCCAGGAACTGGATGCTCTTCTGCCCGGCATAGGAATAAAGAAAGCGGAAGCCATTGTTGAGTACAGGACGATCGTCGGAGGCTTCAAAAGCCTTGAAGAACTCATGGAAGTTGATGGAATAGGCCGGAAAATCTTTGAAAAGATCAGGCCGTACTGCGTATTATCCTGAGACTGCCATCAAAAGTCAACAGCACCACAAAAGCGTGCTGCCTTTGTGGTGCCAGAAAACGAAGATTACATCATGCCATCAGGGTAGCCGTCGCCGTCGCTGTCGCTTCCGCCGATAAGCTCGCTGGGACGTACGCCATAACGGAGACGTTCACGCTCAAGATTCTCAGAAAGAGTCTCATAAAAGCTGCGGGCATGTCTTATGTTGCTGATCTCAAGGGTGCCGTCAGAGGTATCCTTGGAGTATACCATAACCGTACCGAGGCCAAGGCCGAATACGGTCTGAGCCAGAGTGTTTTTGAGCTGCAGGTCGGTGATTCTGTAAAGAAGAATCTCGTCATATGTTCTTGAAAGAAAACCTTTCTTAATGAGCAGCTTTTTGTCTGTGATGGAATATACGGTAAAAGTAAAAGGCAGACCGAGGAAGCCCCATCTTTTCCTTTCTTTCATCTTAAGATCATAATTGGGTTTTGCCATTTTTATAATCCCTCCTTGCTTATTTACAGCAATTATACCACATTATCCGCTAAGATACAATATAATGGTACCCTTAATAAATAAAAATTTGAAAAAACGAAAAAAACACTTGCAATTGCTGAGTATGTTCGCTATAATATATAAGCGCTCAGAAATGAGCCCGATATGAATGGAGAAGTCGCCTAGCTTGGTCGAGGGCGCAGGACTGGAAATCGTGTAGACGCCAAAAACGTCTCGAGGGTTCGAATCCCTCCTTCTCCGCCAAAGAAAACGCCCGATATTTCGCATCTTTGCGGATTATCGGGCGTTTTTCTATGCATTGATATATTTGCTCAGATAAGTGCAGATCGGAGCAGGTATACATATCAAAAACGCCGCCGGTAGCTTTGGCGGCGTTTTTGTATATACTCACTCTATTGATTTTTTCTTCAGGGAACGTCGTACGAAGAATACAGCGCATACGGCAGCAAGAAGCAGAACTGACGAACCGATTGCAGCGATTTGAATAATATGGTTCTCAGGAACATTTACAAGTCCGATGGCTTTTTCACTTCCGTCTGCAGGAAATACAATGTATCTTCCGTCAGATTCGTATGTTCGTCTTTCCCATTTGTCATCAGCACCGAGGACAATAAGCTCTATATTTTCATCTAAGCAATCTTCGGGAACCTGATAACGAAGTCTCAGACCATCGGAGCACCTGCCTGACTCTATATTCCATAACTCTATCAAGGTCTCCTTCTCGCCTAACTCCGGCATAACACCGGACGGCTCAAGCTTCAGAGAAAACTCCCTGTCAAGGACACCTTCAGCGAGAAAGACCGGCAGTCCGTTCGACCTTACTTCATCGCTCTGAACGGTGGTTGACAACGGAGTGTATTTCAAAGCAAACGACCTGTCATACATAACATTGTAAATATCGAAGTCATCAAAACCGTCCCAGCAGCCGATGTATCCTTCCTTTTCCGGAACAAGAGGAATATCCGTGACGTTAAGCGCCTTTCCTCTGCCGATTGTGCTTCTTGCCTGAGTTCCGTCTTCAAAAATGAAAGTGACGGTTACGACGCGGAAAAATCCGGGTAAATCAGGCAATCCAAAGAACTCGGTATCGCCAAGAGCCTCTGCGGCAGCAGAATAACTTATGCCGTCAATACCGCCGAAATCAATGCTGACCGGCAGGTAATAATTTCCGGCGACAGGAGGTTCGTCTTCTTCGCTTTCGGGTACAAGCTTATCTGTGTAACCAAGGATAGCTCCTGACTTTTCGGTACAGCCATCAAGTTCCACCATTGCTCTGCAGGCGGTTACTATGCCTGCCGTACCGGCGATACCTCCAACATAAGAAGATCCGCTGATCACGCATTTGACACTGCATTCACGGATAAATCCGTTACCCTGACCGGCGATGCCGCCGACATACTTTGCATTCAAAGCATCTATGCTTCCGAGATTTACACTGTCGCGAATAAGTCCAAGGGACATCCAGCCGACAATTCCGCCGACGTTCTGCCTTCTTGCGCTGACAGCGCCGTGATTTTCACAGCGCAGCACGACAGCACGCACTTCACAATCATAATTCATGGAGGAGTTTCCCAGAATCTGTATGTCGCTTTCGGGATCAAGATCGTTTTCAAGGGACATTGCACCAACAATGCCGCCTGCGTTCAGATCGGCCAGAATCTGTCCGTGATTTTTGCAGTCCGCAACCTTGCCTGATGTGTCATCCTCGGTGTCGGCATCAGAGGCATCAATGATGGCTCCGCCCAAAAGGCTTTCGCTGTCGGCAATAGTCTGACCGATTGCTCCGACCTGACCGACCAGAGCGTCGATGTCATTGTTAAGCGTTGAAATGGACTCTTCACCGGTCGCTGCCATGCCGTTCATTATGCCGTTCATGGAGCTGATTGAACTGCTGAGGCTGTTAAGGGCGGCAGTTGTGCTGTCCTCATCCGGCACTCCTCCGTCCGGTCCTGCGATAAGCTGCTGAATCGATTCTCTGGCATTATTGAGATGAGCCTCCATCGAAGTCATCTGACTTGCCAGCTCGGACGCTGTTCCCTGCGCGTTGGATGCGGTGCTGTCAAGCATTCCGGAAAGGGTGTTGAGCTGGCCTTCGAGAATCTGCATGGTGTCGGGCTGGTAATTGATAACCGTACTCGGCTCCATCTGCCCGACTATACCGCCAACCTCCTTGCGTCCGTTAACCTGTCCGTTATTCACGCAATGGGAGATGAATCCGGCCTGGCTGCCGGCGATTCCGCCGATGTTGTAGCCTACATGCTGATAGCCGATGCTGCCGTTATTTTCGCAGTCACGGATGAGACCTATGCTTGTTCCGGCAATGCCGCCTATGTCGGTCGCCACAACAGCAGATTCGGCACCGGTAAGCGAATCAAGGGTGATGTCTGACAGCTCTACTGTATTGTGCTCGATGACTGTGTTTATGTCCGCTGAGTTCTTGCAGAAACGTATTACTCCTGTATTCTCACCGGCAATTCCCCCGATGAAATGGTCGGCGTACAGATTGCCCTGAACCGAGCAATTTTCAATAATACCGGTCACGTCATTTCGTCCGGCAATGCCGCCTATACATTCAGCGCCGGTAACTCTTCCGGTAAATGTGCAGTTGTTTATTGTTCCGGAATTTATACCGGCTATTCCTCCGACACAGCTGTGCGAGCCTTCCGGCGTTATCCGACCGTGAACATTCAAATTCTGTATTACCGCCGAAGCCATTACGTAACGGAAAAGACCCTGAGCAGATCCGTGCTTGCTGATAGAGAGTCCGGCCACGCTGTGGCCCTGTCCGTCAAATGTTCCGCAGAAGATTGGCACACCGTAAAACTCTATATCAGTAAGGTCGATATCTATTTTCAGAATGACATTCAGATTGCTGCTGAAACTGTCAAGACGGCAGTTTTCGGCAAATTCAAGAAAATCGTCCACGGAGGATATGATCAACTCAGCCGCCTGTTCGTTTTCGGGTTCTTCACTGCCGGCAAGGGCCAGATGCGGTACAGCTGTCAGAATTACATTCAGACACAGCAGCATGCATATGACCGCTTTTATTCTTCTGTACATGCTTCATCCGCTCCCTTCTCGATATCTGACTTAGTAATGCTGCTGTTGTCGTCCGGAATAGATTCTGTTCCGGCAGCAGGCTGAATTTCCGCGGACAGCTCAGCGTCCTCCTCGCCTGCGCTGTCTGAGGAAGGCTGTTCAACAATCTGACCGTCCGTTGATATGTTGGCATTGAGCTGACCGTGGAGTATACCGCTGAAATCGGCATCAACAACACCGCTGATATAGCCGCGCACATGTCCCTGAACACGCATGGTTCCGCTGGCTGTTCTGGTGTTGAGCTCGATGCCTTTTATGCGGAAGCTGGTGCGCTCAATAATTGAATCGCCCAGAACAAGAATGGACGGCAGCACGCAGAGAACAAGTATGATAGATATAATGGTTCCGCGTCCAAGACAGGTGCCCATTATTGACACTACGGGCTGAGCGGAAAGGTTGCCGATAAGCAGACCTGCCGAGGCCATCATGCTTCCTGAGGTGAACACCGTCGGGAATGCTGCATTGAGCGCATGTATAATTGCTTTTTTATGAGGCATCTCTTTTTTGAGCTCCTGATAATGGCTTGAAATAACAATAGCATAGTCAATATTGGCGCCCATCTGAATTGCGTTGACGATGAGATATCCGAGAAAGAAAAGCGGTGTTCCGGTGAGTGTGGGAATTGCAAAGTTGATCCATATCGCTCCCTGTATGACAATTATCAGGAGCACCGGCAATCCGACTGAGCGGAAAGTAAACAGCAGCACCACGATAACAAACAATGCAGAAAGAATGCTTATCATCAGATTGTCCTTTACAAAGGAAGCGGAAAGGTCACGTGAGCTGGTAGAGTTGCCTACAATGTAATAGTCGTCCTCATAATACCTGCCTATAATGGTGCGCATCTGGTCAAGGAAGGCAAAAGTCTCTTCGCTCTCCTGCGGAAGATTGAGATAAACCACCATACGGCTGTATTTTTCGCTCTGGAGCTGGCTGCGGGCTTTGTCAAGCTGACCAAGCATATCACTCATCATCGCCTGGTCCTCGCCGCCAAGGTCAATATTGTGCGCATCCAGTTCATCTTTCAGGAAAATGAACATATCAAACAGCGGAACGCGGTACTCGGCAAGTCCGCTGATTATCTCGCCATATTGATTCTTATCAACGGCATAGGTTCCGTAAAGTACCTGAGCCACTTCGTAATCAAGGCCCAGCATTTCCGAAAGCTGACGTGGAGTCAGGGCATCCGTAAGTGTATAACCGTCCATTACTTCAATGTTGGAAAGTCCCATTACACTTTTGATTTCGGGCTGTTCTTCAAGCTTTTTGATAAGCTTCTTTTCAGCTGCATAATCACCCGAAGGAACAACCACTGCAGCCATGTTGCTGCTGCCAAAGGTATCCTTTATTTTGAAGTAAGCCACCTGCTGCTCACTCATTTTGGCTGTTTTAAGATCGTTGTAGCTGTAGCAGTACGGGCACTGGTTGGACAGCCAGAACGCTCCAACAAGCACAGCAATGAAAACAAACGGAAGAACGCGTCTTGATTTTACAGCAAACTTTCCAAGGAAAGTAATATTGGGAAGCAGTCTTTTATGCTGGGTTCTGTCAATTAACGGACTAAAAAGCATGAGCAGACCTGGCATAAGGGTAAAGACTGAAATAAGGCTCAGGAGGATAGCCTTTATGAGAACCAGCGCCATGTCCATTCCGATCGCGAACTGCATGAATGCAAGGGCGGCAAGTCCGCTGACGGTTGTCAGAGAGGAAGCAAGAACCTCCAGTACCGTTTTGCTCAGAGCTGAAATGCAAGCCTCTCTGCTGTTTTTTGATTCATGCTCATCGGAAAAGCGATGGCACAGAATAATGGCGTAGTCGATAGCAAGAGCCAGCTGAAGCACAACTGCCACAGAATCGGAAATAAAGCTGATTTTGTCAAATATAAAATTGGTGCCCATGTTAAGCAGGGCCGCTGCTCCAAATGTAATGAGCAGAACAAATACTTCGGCGTATGCCCGCGAAGTAAGCACAAGAACAATGATGATTATGATGACTGCGACTATCATTATGGTCATCATTTCGTCCTGCAGCATCGCGTTCTCATCATAACCGACAAGACTATCTATATAGGCGTCGTACCCTTCCACCAGATGGCGTACTTCTTCAATTGCCGCAATGGAATTTTCGTCGTTGGCGCCGCCGCTTAACGTGATGTCGTAGAGCGCAGATGCATCGCGGTAATGCTCCTCAGAGCGGTCAAAAACAACCATGTCGATGCCGTCAATAAGCGAAATATCATTATAGATTTTTTCTGCGGTCTCATAAGTGATGTTGGAAACCATGACTCTGGCTGTTGCAGTAGTGCTGAAATTTTCATTCATCGCCACAATGCCCTGTCTTGTTTCGGTCTCCTCCGGAAGATAGGTGGTAACGTCGTTTTCAACACGGACCCAGTTCATGGAAAAAACACAAAACAGGCAGGCAAGTGCATACATAAGGAAGAAGAATGTTCGCTTGTCGACTATAAAAGTAGAAAGTCTGTAGAGAAATCCATCTTCTTTGTTTCGTCTCGCTGACATTTTCATCGCCTCATTGTTAATTGTCATTTGGATATATTAATAATATCAGTATATTGTGATGATTACAATATAACACGGACTTGTTAATCACATATTAATAAAGAAAAAAAGAGAAAGGCGTGCCTTCTGCTCAAGACACGCCCGTAAGTACCTGTTCAGTTTTCTGCCTCTCCGACATTCAGCTGTCCCATGCGCTCGTTGATCTGTTTTATGCGTTTTTTCATGGGAATGTAGGAAGTGAGCCAGATTATTGCATATATCGCAAGGAAAATTCCGCAGTAACCAAGCACTCCGGCAATGCTGTGCTCAATCCAGTGCAGCAAATATGCCGCAGGAACAGTAGCTCCCATGCATACGAGAAGGTGTGTGGCTGTCTGGCGTGTAAGGCTCCATTTTTCCATATCCCAGATAACCGAAATACCGGCCATGACAGCACCGTAAATCATGACTCCGGCCATCTGCACCGCCGCACCGTTTGTCTCTCCGCCGCACAGCCCGGAAAGCTGAGGAGTGACGGGATAATAGTGTCCGTCATTGATTGCGTAGGAAATTATTATCGAAATAAGGTTGCAGATGACCACTCCGCCCATTGCGCCTATAATTGCTCGCCTGAAGAATTCTTTCATAAGAGTCATTCCTTTCTTTAATCGTTTCTGATTAACCGATGTCGTGTTTATTTCAGCCCAAGCATATGTTTTATTTTTGTGACATATCTGCGGGATACATAGGAAACCGAGCCGCTGCTCATTCTTACACAGATAGTGCCGGCTATGCTGAGGTCAAAGTTCTTAGCCCTGCGAAGATTGATAATCTCCGAATTTGATATTCGCACAAATTTCTGCCTGTCGAGCTTTTCCTCCAGCTCATAAAGCCTGCTGCGCATCACATATTCGCCTGCAGTTGTTTCGGCAAACACCTTGCCTGATTCTGAGTAAATTCTGACAACGTCATCCGGGTCGATTATCTCAAGGCATTCATCCTTCATGCCTGTGAGCATTTCCGTTGTCTCGTCACTCAGTCTTTGCATAATGGCAGTGACCTCTCCGCTGATGTGGTCGGTGAGCACTATTACGTGTGGCTCTGAATAAGAGCTGTCGATCCTGATTTCAATCTTCATTGCCCGACCTCCTTTCTGTGACCAGAGTATATCTGTTTATGTTTCGTACTTCAAGCGATATTTGACAATCGGTCGATTTTGCTTCTCAGACGGTCTTTTATTGCACACAGACAAAAACCGGACCATGCACAGCATGATCCGGTCAGCAAAGCAATTACGCGCTAAATCAATAATTTTCTGCCTTGATCTCGAAGTAGGATTCGGGGTGAGCGCAGACAGGGCACATTTTGGGAGCGTTCTTGCCAATGTGGATGTGACCGCAGTTGCGGCACTTCCAGATGGTGTCGCCGTCGCGGGAGAAGACTATACCCTCTTCGACGTTCTTGAGCAGGGCGTTGTAGCGCTCCTCATGCTCCTTTTCAATGGCTCCTACGGCCTCGAAAAGGTAGGCGATGCGGTCAAAACCCTCTTCCTTGGCAACCTTGGCAAACTCAGCATACATCTCGGTCCACTCATAGTTTTCGCCGGCAGCTGCGTCCTTCAGGTTTTCGATGGTAGTGGGAATGCCATCATCGTGAAGCAGCTTGAACCAGATCTTTGCATGCTCTTTTTCGTTCTCGGCAGTTTCAAGGAACAGAGCGGCAATCTGCTCATAACCGTCTTTTTTTGCCTTGGAAGCGTAATAGGTATATTTGTTTCTTGCCTGTGATTCGCCTGCAAATGCTGCAAGCAGATTTGCTTCGGTTCTTGAACCTTTAAGTTCCATATCCTTTACCTCTTTATTTAAGAAATATTCCGGCAATATTTTTACCGATAGTGGTATTATACACCTTTTCAACAACATTATCAACATATTTGCGCTGTCAAATCCGAATTTTTTGTAAACGTATTGCGTTGCTGTCTTGATTAATCCTATTTATATAAATAAGCCGTTGAAACCTGAGGAAAAGGGTATTATAATAAGTAAATAAAACAAGCCTTGAATGGCGAAAGGAAGTAACTGATCAATGGCAGAAAACTGCACCCATAACTGCGAAACCTGCACAGCCAACT
>JAZUOR010000304.1:0-3271 GCA_045604745.1 Acutalibacteraceae bacterium
ACCACCGCATCGGCCTGACTCTGTACAAGCTGGAAGCCGTGCTCAACGGCGACCTTGACGAACTCATCGACGGCCTCATCACCGCCGATCGTGCCCGTCTGCTGGAAGAGTCCATGAACATGGGAGAATAAATTAGCTGCTACGCAGAGGAGAAACGATGAAAAACACCACCGTGCGCAACAGAAAGCAAACATCCATCACCCGACTGCTTATCAGGAGTCTGACAGCGCTGCTGTCTGCCGTGCTTATGATATGCGGTCTTTCCGCATGCTCAAATGACACCGGCGGCGTGGGCTATAAATTCAGCTTTTCGCTGACAGCCAACCCCGGAAACCTCGACCCGCAGATGGCTACCGACAACAATTCGCTGATGGTCATCCGCAACATCTATGAGGGTCTGATGCGTACCGATTCCACCGGTGACATGATAAGCGGTGTGGCTGAAAGCTATGAGGTCAATGCCGAATACGACGAGTACATCTTCTATCTGCGTGAGGATGCACGCTGGTCAAACGGTGACCCCGTGACGGCGTACGATTTCGAGTTTGCCTGGCGCAGAGCTCTTGAGCCTGAAACAAAGTCCGGCAGCGCCCTTGCACTGTACTGTATCCAGAATGCAGAAGCCATCAACAAGGGGCTGGTGGATTCCCAGGAGCTGGGAGTCACCGTTATTGACGAACACACCCTCAAGGTGGTGCTGGAATATCCCTATGCGGAATTCCCTCTTCAGACCACGCAGGCTGTGTACATGCCCTGCAACCAGAAATTCTTCGAGAGCACCAGCGGACACTACGGTCTTGAGGACGATTACGTCATCTGCAACGGCCCGTTCTGCTTTTACGGCACGGCCGGATTCATCGAATCCACCGCTACCTCATGGAACCACGACAACTATGTGCGTATGATACGCAACGAATACTATTCCGGAGAGAACGAGTGTCTGCCTGCCGTTCTCTATCTGGGTATAAGAAACTCCAAGGCGGTCTATTATGAACTGCTGACCGAGGAGACGGTTGAGGCCGCGAAGATCGAGTCGGAGTACGTTGACCGACTTGAGGATGAAGGCTACAAGACCTATACCTACACCGACTGCACATGGGGACTGCTCTACAACACCGCAGCCAACGGCTTTGACGATGCCTATGTGCGTCAGGCCTTTTCACTGTGCGTCCAGACCTCCATGTATGAGGAGCTTCTGGCAGACAACACCGAGGTGGCATATGACATCATTCCGCCGGTAACCAAGCTGAACGGTATGCTTTACCGGGAGCTCGCCGGCAGCGGAATGAAGCTCAAGGCCGATCCCGGCTCGGCGTACAATATTCTGAAAAAGGGTTATGAGATACAGGGGCGCACCACTCTGCCCACCATCACCGTTATCTGCCCCAACGACGAGAACGTGGTGCAGTTCATGCAGAATCTGGTGCAGTCGTGGCAGGATAATCTGCTCATCTATGTCAACCTTGAGCCTCTGGACGAGGACACGCTCAACAACCGCGTGACCATCGGTGACTACCAGATCGCCCTGTGGTGCCTTGCTCCCAGCAGAGACAACCCCCTTGAGTGTCTGGAAATGTTCGATTCCTCAACCTACTATAACCCTGCCAATCTGAAAAGTCCGGCCTTTGACCGGCTGATCGACCTTGCTTCGGCCAAGACCACCACCGAGGACATTCTTGCACCGCTGGTTGCCGCAGAGCAGTATCTTAACAACATGTCGGTGTTTTTTCCCATGTATTACGAAACCACCTACTATGCCACATGGAACACTGTGGACGGTATTTATTTCTCACCCTTTGACGGTACGGCAGACTTCTGCAGCGCCACCTGTACGGAATAAGGGTGATCGTGCATGCAAGCGGAGAATGAAAGGAAATCGGAGAATGAAAAAATACCTTTGGATGCCCATTGCGGCGCTCATTGTGCTCATTCCTGCGCTCATCGCAGTTGACCTGCTGGTGTTCAATATACCCACTGCGGTCATGCTGCTGATCTTTGCTCTGCTGGTTGCTGCCAATGTGATGTATGTGGTCAGAACCGATGCAAAACGGTGGAAAAAGATAACGCTGCCGGTGGTGTCGGCGCTGTGCGTGGTGCTGGGAATGTCCGGCATGTTCTGCAATCCCTACTGGAACAGCTGTATGTTCAGCCCTTCTGACGGCACTGAGGACTACGGCACCGTGCTGACCCTGAAAGAATCAGAGCAGGATATGGAGCAGATGCTTGCGGTTCTGCGCACAAGACATCCGGCCTTCAAGGGTGAGACTCCCGCAGAGTTTACCGCAGCCTACGACCGAAGCATGGAGAATCTGAGAGGCGACGACCAAATAACCGTCAACGACCTCTACCGCCAGATGCAGCGTGCGTTGTCCTCGCTGAAGGACGGTCACACTTATGTCAGGCCGCAGTACGCACAGACCCGCTATCTGAAAACCATAGCCGCACGCAAGGCGGAGGGCATGAAGCTCACCGCTATCAACGGTATGACCGTCGAGGAAATCTTTGAAGCCAACCGGGAGCTTTTCTCCTTTGAGGCGGACAGCTGGGGCATCGAGATGCTCAGGCAGCATCTCAGCTCCGACTGGGGACTTGATTTTCTCGGCTTTGACACCGAGGGCATAGAGATAACGTGGAAAAATGAGGCAGGGGAGAGCGTAACCGATGCTCACACCTCAGCCGACTTCCTTACCTATGACGAATACCTGGAATACAACGCTCAGTACGCTTCGGATGACACCGATACGCCGGAAAGCTTTGTTTACTACGCTATCGACAGGGAAAACGATCTGGCTGTCCTTACCCTGACTGAGTGTATCATCAACGACGAATACAAGTCCTGCCTGCGTGACCTTTTCACCGAAGTGCAGGCGCAGGGAATTACCAATGTTGCTGTGGACATCCGCGGCAACGGCGGCGGAAACTCCATGGTGATCAACGAGTTTATCCGCTATCTGGACGTCGATTCCTACAAAGTGGATACATACCGCCATCGTCTGGGATTCATCGAGTATACATGGGACAATGCGGTTGTGGAAAACGACAGATGCACCGACCTTACCTTTACCGGTGATGTATATCTCCTCACCGATGCGGCAAGCTTTTCTTCCGCCATGCTGTTTGCCGCCTACATAAAGGACAACGACCTTGGTATCATCATCGGCGAGCCGCCGGGAAACGACCCCAACGGCTATGGAGATGTTTCCCTGTTCCGGATGGACAATTCCGGGCTGAAAATGAGTGTATCCACCAAGAAGTTCTTCCGTCCCGACCG
>JAZUOR010000305.1:0-8092 GCA_045604745.1 Acutalibacteraceae bacterium
AGCTGTACGATCTTCTTCTCACTGCTCAGAGCGAGCACAAGCCGGTGACCAGTCTTATCGGCAGGGATATAAACGGCTTCTGCAAGTCGTATTTTTCCGACGTTACCCTTGCCGACCGGCTCAGGACACTGCCGGTCAGCCTCTACAGAGTGTCGTGGTTTGTGCTGGTCATCGAGCTGATAGGTCTGCTGGCAGCAGACGACAGTGCCGGGAGCTTCTTCAGCCTGAAGTCCGACTTTTCCGGCTACGGAGCGGGCGCGGCGATTCTTGCGGTGACCTACATCGTTTCGCAGGCAGTGGTGGCACCGGCCTTTCTGCGCAGCAGAAAGAGCAAAAGCACCGGCGGCTGGTATTTTCTGCTGATTGCTCTGTTCGTGGTGTTCCTTGTGGGCGGGGTGAAGCTCTTTGAAGGTGTTTCGCTCATGCTGCCGGTGTGGCCGTTCGTTATCGGTTCGGCGGCCTATATTCTGCTGTACATCGTTGTGCGTGCCATCTGGCGGTACAGGAACTTCGGCACCATCTTCAACACCCGCAGGCAGCTGGAGCAGGACAGCTATTATAAGAACCTCGAAGACCACGATATGGACAGGATCGTGCTGAACGGCTGGAAGAAGCAGTATGACCGTCTTGTCAGAAAGGGAAAGGTGACCGAGGAAACCTTTCTTGAAAAGCTGCGCAGGGAAGAGGCTGTGAGCGCAAAGGTGGTGTATGTGGCGCTTCCCCTGATACTGGCAGCAGTGTGCGTTTTCAACATAGTCGATGTGGCGGGAGAGGGGATGTGGTACGATACGCTGTTCTATGCCCTGATTCTCGGTACGATAGAATATTTTATCTGCCGCTTTATTGTTCGCACTGAAAAGAAGGCATCATACCAGCGCATAAAGCACCTTGACCGCTGCGAAGCACAGGGCAAAACCCTGCCGCAGTACATCGAAGACGAGCTGGAAAGACTTTCGCAGTAATGACAGGCAAGAAAGAACAGAGAAAGCCCTGACCTATTTGATGTAATTTACGCAGGAAAGAAAAAAACGCCGGCGGCATCCTTTTGTGCGGATGTCGCCGGCGTATACTATTACATGAGTGCCAGCATCGTTTCCGGGTCGGTGCAGGAGGCTTCTCTGCCGCCGATGATCAGCCGGTGCTGCCTGAGGCGCAGAGCGTCGGCAAAATCCTTGCTGTCCTTTATTCGCCGGTCAAACACCACGCCCGCCGCGCCGATGTCTTCGCTGAGGTGGCTGTGCACGTCGCCGCCGCTGGTGAGGATGTAATCGCCGCCTGCCGCCAGCCGGAGGGCGGGAGGATTCTCCTGGGGACGGTTGCCGGCGTTGTAAACCTCGATGCCGTCCACGATGTCGGCACGGGGAGGCACCGACATGTCGATATAATACCGGTCGCGGTACGGGTGAGCCTGAATGACCACGCCGCCTGCCCGATGGACGCGTTCGGTCAGCACGTCCAGAGAAAGAGCCGGAATGTCGGCGTTGGCGAGCAGAAAATCAAGCTCCACACCATAGACCAGCACCTCCTTGCCGTCACCGTAGGCGTGCTCAAGACCGAAGATAACGTCAAAATCCAGCGGCATGGCAGCGGTTCTTGCCTCAAGAAATGCGCCGTAATAGCGTTCCATCCGCTCTGACCACGGCAGATCGGAGGGCACGGAGGTGTTGCCGTAGATAAAGTGGTCGGTCAGCACAAAGCCGGTATATCCGGCGCTGTGGTAGGCGTGCACCAGTTCTGCGGGTGTACTGGCGGCACAGGCGCTGCAAAGGCTGCAGTGCACATGGGTTTCATAGCGGTAGGGCATGGGGAAGGGCGCTCCTTTCCGGAGACATCACACAGGCGATCCGTCTCCGATGATGCATATACTGAGCCGGTCAGGCGTCAAATGCGTAGAATTTTTCACCGGTGACCTGAGCCTTGCAGGCGCCGCAGGTGGCGTCAGCCAGACGGGGCTCCATGGCAGCCAGCTGTTCGGCGGTCATGTGAAAAACAAGCTCAACCTTGTCGGTGAACAGGGAGTCGTCCACAACGCCGCCGCATTCGGGAATGAGAGCGGCAACGCGTCCGTAGGCGCCGTAGTCGCACTCAAGGCGGCAGATCTGACACAGCCGCATGACCAGCAGACCCGATTCCTCCACGGCGATGGATGCACCGTGGGAATAGGCGCGCACCAGTCCGCCGCCGCCCAGCAGTATGCCGCCGAAGTAGCGGGTGACAACGATGACCGCGTCGGTGATGCCCGGCTTGGTCAGCACCGACAGCACAGGCATACCTGCCGTGCCGCCCGGTTCGCCGTCGTCGCTGTAGCGGCAGATGTTGCCTTCGCGCAGGGAATAGGCGTAGACATTGTGGGTGGCGTCCCAGTATTTTGAGCGTTTTTCCTCAATAAAGGCGATGGCCTCCTCCTCGGTGGTCACCGGCTTGATGTGACCGATGAACCGTGAGCGGCGTTCGATGAATTCGGCGCTGCATTCGCGCAGAACGGTGGTGTATTCCATATGGGCTCCTCCGCTTTTGATAACGCAAAAACGGCGATGCGTTATCAGCATCGCCGTCATGTTGTTTGAAAGCAATCAGTTCAGGCCGAAACGCTTCTTGAAGCGATCGACGCGTCCGCCGGTATCGACGAGCTTCTGCTTTCCGGTGAAGTACGGATGGCACTTCGAGCAAATTTCCACGCGGATGTCCTTGGAAGTGGAGCGAGTCTCGATAACATTACCGCAAGCACACTTGATGGTGGTAGCTTCGTACTTGGGATGCAGGTTTTCCTTCATTTCATTTCACCTCTCATGCAGAAACAAAGTCGTTTTTCCGGGATAGTCCCATAAGACGCTAAAGTATGATAACATATTATGCCGGAAATTGCAATAGTTAATTTAGGATTTTTTTCGGAATGTCTGAACACAGGTTTTGTGCAGGTGTGCCTTATATTTTTTTTAAAGAACCGCCCTCAGCTCGGAGAGCCGGAACGAATACACAAAGCAGCGCACCGGCAGACCGGTGACTGCGTTCACCGCATCGGCGTAAAGCATCAGCTGGTCGGAATAGCGCTCGATGAGCTGGTCGGTGGAGGTGACCTGATCGGTCTTGTAGTCCACCACGACCGCCTCGCCGCCTGAGATGAGCAGCAGGTCGCATTCGCCCTGCAGCACCACCATTTCTCCGGCCGGGTCGGCATCGGTGAAAAGGGAGAGGCGTTCGGGAGGCAGCTCCACGGTGAAGCGCCATTCACGGTATAGAGTATCGGCCTTGTCCATCATGCTGCCAAGAGGTCCTTCAAAGAGCTTTCTGACCCGCGTGGTGTCCACGGCGTCGCCTTCGCGGCGGGTGATGAAGCGGGCGGACACAAGCCGCTCCACCTCGGCGGCGGGATCTCTGCGTGCCCGCTCAAGGTCGCAGAACTGCATGAACCGGTGCAGGGCGGTGCCCCGTTCGGTGGCGGTCAGTCCTTTTTCGGTCATAAAGGAGGGTCGCAGAGGACTTATGTGTATTTTGCGCCGGTCATCGGTTTCCCCGCCGGAAAAATCTCCGCCGTGCTTATGGGTCTGGGAGGCGGTCACCTTGGCAGGAACGTCGGAAAGCGAGCGGCTGGCGTAGTCAAAGTCCATGGAATCGCGCAGGGCGGCAACAACAGCCGGGTCGGGAGGCGATTGGGGCACATCGTGCAGCTCGGCGGCGGTCAGCGGTCCCAGCAGGGCGTCGTCTTCGGGAATTATTTTTACCCGCAGAGGAGTGGAACAGCCGATGGGCTCGTACAGTGCCTTTGAGCGCACCCGCAGCCGGTCGCAGTCGGGGTGACGCAGAGCACAGGCGGTCACCCATTTGCCGGGTGAAGGGGCCAGCTCCAGCCATACCGGCGGGATGCCGTCCTCGGTCAGCTCGGCAGCAATTGAGCTCAGCATGCTGTCCACACCGGTGCGCCGGTCGCAGGCCGAAATCATTATAAGCTTGTCAACGGCTCTGGTCAGAGCGACATAAAGCACACGCAGCTCCTCATCCACTTCGTCGGCAAAGCGTGCCCGGCGGATTATCTGCCGCTGAACGGATGGGTAGCGCAGCCGGCGGGCGGTGTCGTATATGCCTGCACCTACGCCCAGACGCTCGTGAATGGGCAGGGCGGCGGAAAGAATGGCATTGTTCTTGTTTGCCGCAAGGCCGGAGATGATGCATATGGGAAACTGCAGTCCCTTGGCGTTGTGCATGGTGCGTACGGTGACGCAGCTGCCTCCGGCCACCGCAGGTGCCTGAGAGCGTCCGTCCTCCTCCATGCGGCTCATCATGGCAAGATAACCGGAAAGGCCGTGGCTGCCGGTGCTCTCAGCCGAGCGTGCGTATTCGAGAAGCAGCAGAAGATTGCTCCTGCGTTCTTTGCCGTTGGGCATGGCCTGCACGGCGGCAAGGTAGCCGGTGCGGGTGTAGACCGAGCGCAGCAGCCGGTCGCAGGGCATGGCTGCCGCGGCGGTGCGCAGACTGTCCAGCAGCTCGGCTGCCGCTCCGCAGCGGCTGTCGCCCTCAAGGGCTCGCTGACGCAGACAGGTGTACACCGGACGCTTCTCTTCGCCGCTGCTCATGCCGGCTCTCAGCTCAGCAAGCGCCTCGCTGTCAAAACCGAAGATGGGAGAACGCAGCGCGGCGGTCAGAGGGATATCCAGCAGCGGGTTATCCACCGCCCGCAGCAGGGAGAGTATCACACACACCTCCGGCTGGCGGAAAAAGCCTTCGTCCACGTTGACCGACACGGGAACACCCAGCGCGTCAAACTGTTCGATAAAGGCCTTGCCCGCGCCGGAGCGCACGCCTCTTCGCAGAATGCAGAAGTCGCCGTACTCTGCCGGACGCATGGTGTCACCGTCGGTCACAAGGGTGGTGCCCACCATCTGCTTTATCAGGCGGGCGCAGTAACGGGCCTCCACGTCGGCGCGGCTGTCGTCGTTTGCCGGCTCGCTTTCCTCCTCGCCGTCATTTACCTTTGCCGAGAAGATGTGCAGCTCGGTCTCCATGCCTTCCGCGGCGGGAAATTCCCGACCGGCAACCAGACGCTGTTCATCGTCATAGACGATGCCGCCCCGCTGAGCGGTCATTATCTGCTCGAAGATGAAGTTGACGGCGCCGGTCACCTCCGGACGGCTGCGGAAGTTGCGGTCGAGGATTATCTTTGCCGGAAAGACCGGCTGCTCGCGGTTGTAAAGGGTATATCCGTTCAGACGCCGGAGAAACAGCTGAGGCACAGCCTTGCGGAAACTGTATATACTCTGCTTGATGTCGCCCACAAGGAAAAGGTTACCTCCGTCGCCGATAAGGTCGCTGCCCTCACGGGAGATGGCGCGGAAAATGAGATCCTGAGTGTAGTTGGTGTCCTGATATTCGTCAATGAGCAGCTCGTCAAACCGGTCGGCCAGCTCCTTTGCCGTGTCGGTGCGGTAAAGCTGTCCTTCTTTTTCATAATAGAGCAGACCGGCGGTCATGTGCTCAAGGTCGTCGTAGTCAAGCAGCTTGAGGTCGGATTTGCGCTGAGCCACCGAGCGGCGGAAATCTGTCGCAAGGGCACACAGAGTCTTTACCACCGGTGCAAGGTGAGCGCGGTCGGCCTCAAAGCCCTTGCTGTCGGCACACAGCAGCTCAGGCAGACGGCGGGTGACGATGTCCTTGCGTGCCGAGCGTCCGGCGTTGATGCGCACATAATCGGTGTCGTCGGAAAACTTGGTGCCGTCCGACTTGCGTGAGGCGGGCATACGCTCAAAGGGGCTCTTTGCGTGCACGGCGGCGTAAAGACCGTCCCAGTCTTTGTCAAGCGCCATCTGATGCAGACGCTCAAAAAGGCGGGCGTCCTTGTCAAAGACCTCGCGGCACTTTGATTCGATTTCCGGATACAGGGTCAGCTCGTCAAGGGCGCGGTCGTTGAGAGCCATGGCAAATTCCATCAGCTGTACAGCACGCTCCAGAGCCCATTTTCCCCAGTCGGTATCGGCGGCGGGAGCGGAAGACCCGTACATTCCGGCAAAGCCGGCAAGGCGGCTGTCCGGGTCGGGATAGGCGGTGACGTAATCGGCAAGCTCGGTGATGGCGCGGGAAAGAGTGCGGTCGCTGCGCTCGTCGCCCAGCAGAGCCACCAGACGGCGGAAATCCTCGCTGCCCTCGGTATAGGAGCGGTCGATGAGCTCGGCAAGGGCCTCGGAGCGGATGGCACGCATCTGGGAATCGTCTGCGATGCGAAAATCGGGCGCAATGCCCGCACGGGCAAAAAACTCCCGCAGACAGGCGGCGCAGAAGGCGTGAATGGTGTCGATGTGTGCGCGGCGGAGCAGCAGCTTCTGCCGACGCAGAGCCATGTTGTCCGGCTGGTCGCGGAGCAGCTCGTTTATGCGGCTGTCAATGCGCTCACGCATTTCGGCGGCTGCGGCCTTGGTAAAGGTGACCACCACCAGACGGTCGGCGTCGATGGGGTGCTCCGGGTCGGTGAGCAGGCGGGTCACCCGTTCCACCAGCACGGCGGTCTTGCCTGAACCGGCAGCAGCGGAGACCAGCACTGTGCCGCCCCGCGCCTCTATGGCGTCAAGCTGCTCAGGAGTGAATCTGGGTCGGCTCATCGGTCGTCACCTCCCTCTTCAAGTATCTGGCACATGCTTGCAAGAGCCTCCTGCGTGTCCATGCGCTGCGGTGTGCGCAGCTCGCCCGAATGGCGGCATACGGAATAATAATCACATTTTTCGCACAGGCTGAATGCGCCCAGAGCGATGGGGTCGGGGTGCAGCTGCCCCTGTTCTATCTGCTCCAGCATATTTTTCAGCCGGCGGCGCACATAGCGTCCCACCAGCTCAAACTGGCTGCCGGAAATGACCGACTGCCGTCCGTCGCGGCTGAGCATACCGGCGGTCTTTCCGCTCCGGAGCAGAGTGACCGGGATGTATCTGCCGCCGAGGTCATGCTCCATGGCGCGGGATACCGGCAGGTCGTTCTCGCCGGCAGGGCGGTCCTCCGGCATGTATTCGTCGGGCTCGATGACCATGCCGCCTCTGCGCAGAGCCTTGTCCCGCTCACCGGCAAGCACCGCGTCGGCGGTGTCCCGTTCACCGTCGGAATAGCCGGAAAAGGCGGGGCAGTAAAGCAGTCCTGCAGGGGATGAATCCCTGCGGGAGGCGCACAGCTCGGTGAGATAAATAATCATCTGCATGTTGAGTCCGTCCAGAACGTCGCTGAGCCGGAAGGCTTTTTTGCCCGTTTTGTAGTCAATGACACGCAGGTGCTTTGTGCCGCTGTTTTCGTACATGTCCACCCGGTCGATGCTGCCGGTCAGATGTCCGGAAATACCGCCCGCTCTGACCGGAGACGGGCTGACCTCGCAGCCGCGGCCTATCTTCAGCTCGTATGATACCGGCACAAAGCCGCTGTGCTCCAGCTCGGCGGCAAGGTTGGTCACAAGGGCGGTCAGGCTGCCGGTCATGGCGCGCAGGCGGTAGAGAAAGCCGGCGGTCTTGCCGTCCTCGCCGCCCAGCTCCTGCTCAAGATACTGCTCTATCAGAGCGGCGACCTTCAGCGCGGTGTCCTCCGGATGCTGTGCCACAGCGGCAAAGGAAAGCCCGCCGCTGAATATGTGCTCAAGGACGTAGTGGGCTACCGTGCCGTATTCCATGCCGTCCAGCTCGGCCTTTCTCAGGGGCTGAATGCCAAGGCCGTACCGGCAGAAAAAGCGGTAGCGGCACTGGTGGTAGGTTTCGGCTCTTGAGGCCGAAAGGGAAATGTGAGTGCCGAAGAGCACCTTTGACGCTTCTTTCCCCGGAGGGGAGGGAGCGTCGCCGCGGTGGGCTTCCTCCACTGAGCGGACCTTTTCCGCCCAGCCCTCCCGTTCTTCCAGAGCGGCACGCAGGCTGGCGGCAAGGGGATGCCCCTCACCGAGGCACCGGGCATACAGCTCAAAAGCGGCTTCTGCGCTGCCTACGTCAGCGGCAGCGGGCACATCGCCCCAGCGCAGACGGCGGGCGTTGGGGATGCAGGAAAGAGCCTCCTCCACGCATTCGGAGGGCTGAGTGTTCTCGCCGCCTGCTGACGGCCACGTGATGTAGAGCTTTTCCGAGGCGGCGGTCAGGGCGTTGTA
>JAZUOR010000306.1:0-2570 GCA_045604745.1 Acutalibacteraceae bacterium
TCGTTTTCACAAAGGACGGCGTGACCTCCATCACCGACAACTGCAACACCGCAGAGCCTTCTCTGTGCGTGTTTGAGTATATCTACTTTGCCCGTCCCGACTCGGTCATCGACGGCGTGCCCGTACATAAGGCTCACAAGATCGCCGGCGCCTGCCTTGCCGACGCCCACCCCGTGGAGGCCGACGTTGTTATCGGCGTTCCCGATTCGGGCATCGACGCTGCGCTGGGCTATGCCGAACGCTCCGGCATCCCCTACGGCATCGGCTTTATCAAAAACAAATACATCGGACGCACCTTTATCGCCCCCGGTCAGGGCAACCGCGAGGATAAGGTCCGCATCAAGCTCAATCCTGTTACCGAAACCGTCAAGGGCAAGCGCGTTGTGCTTATCGACGACTCCATCGTGCGCGGCACCACCAGCGAGCGTATCGTCAAGCTGCTGCGTGAAGCCGGCGCCACCGAGGTTCACATGCGCGTTTCCGCACCACCCTTTATCGCCCCCTGCTACTACGGCACCGATGTTGACTCCAAGGACAACCTCATCGCCTGCCGCCTGACTCATGAGGAGATCGAAAAATCCATCGGCGTTGACAGCCTCGGCTTCCTTGACATTGCAGATCTGCCCAAGGTGACCTGCTCGGACAAGTGCCGCCACTGCACCGCCTGCTTTGACGAAAAATACCCCACCGCCATTCCCGACAAATCGCTCAAGCGCCGCTACGACCGCAAGCTGTCCGAGCGCGACGCACAGTAAACCGGAATAACATATGCAAACAGGCCGCCGCAGAAACAGTTCTGCAGCGGCCTGTTCGGCTTTATGTGCACTAATGGAGGGTAGTGGTGTTGTCCTGATACTAATATTTGATTGCAGATCAGTAAGATATGTTATGCGCTGGTGACGATATGCCAGATCACCAGCACGATGCAGGCTGCAGCGACCCAGAACGCAGCCTTGTGGTGGTAGAAAAAGTTGCTTACTGCTTCGCCAAGGGTTCGCTTTTTTGCCGCAGGAGCCGGCTGTGCGGTGACAGCACAGCTTTCCTGCTGCTCAAGATATATTCTTTTGCGCATGGAATTTGAGGAATAATACTCCTCGTCACGTTCCTCTTCGATCTCTTCTTCGTCGTCTACAATAGCAACAGGTATATACTCGTTTTCCAGAAGATTCTGTTCCATAACGATAGTCCCTTTCATTTTTGTGTTGTGCGTGGGTTGTTTTTATGCTATGATTTTATCACGCGTTATTGGCATATTATACCGATATATCCCATTATTCAATAACATTATTTCGGAGGAACCGGGATTGAGTGAAAACAGATTTAACTCCTATATTTACAGATTCAGTGCTTCGGTCAGCGACGACGGATCTGAGAAGATCAACTACAATCTGCCGGATTACCCGGTGCTGATAAGAAAGAACACCCTGCCGCCCAACCTCAACCTTGCCTCCGCCAAAAGCCACTGGCATGAGGACGTGGAGTTCATCGCGGTCATTTCGGGCAGCATAAAATACAACATAAACGGCACCATAATCACGCTGCACAGCGGAGACGGCGTGTTTATCAACTCGCGCCAGTTCCATTACATCATCTCCGACGGCGGCGCCGCCAGCAGCTTCTATTGCGCGGTGCTCCATCCCATGCTGCTCTGTTCGCTCCGGTCGGTGGAGCAGCGCTTTGTTGACCCGGTGATTGACGGCGGACCTGCATACATACAGCTCTGCTCCGCAGTGGAATGGCAGCGGGATATCATGGACTGCATCCGCTGCATGTACGACAGCACCGACGAGGACTCCGCCGAGCTGACCATACAGTCGCTGTTTTTCCGCCTTTGGAAAACTCTGTACTCAAACATGGACATAAGCCCTTACGATTCACCCAAACGCGACCACAAGCTTGCCGTGATGAAAAACATGGTCACCTTCATTCACGGGCACTACCGCGAAAAGCTCACTCTGGAGGATATATGCGCTGCCGGCAACGTCGGAAAGACCATGTGCACCTCCATTTTCAAAAAATGCGTAAACTGCACTCCGGTGGCCTTTCTGACCGAATACCGGATAAAGAAGGCAGTGGAGCTGCTCCAGTCCACCGACATGAGCGTCACCGAAATCGCCTATGAAACGGGCTTTTCCGGTGCCAGCTACTTTGCCGAATGCTTCCGGCGCGAGCTGGGCTGCTCTCCGCGCGAATACAAATGCCGTCTGGACAGCCTCCGTCGCTGATTCATGAAAAGGAACAAGGGACACCGCACACTGAACGCGGTGTCCCTTGCTGTATTTCCGTCAGTTTGCCATGTCGGAGTACATTTTGTAAAGGGCACTGTACTGACCGCCCTTTGCCAGCAGCTCGGCATGGGTGCCCTGCTCGGCTATGCCCTCCTCGGTCAGCACGATGATCTCGGTGGCGTTCACGATGGTGGTCAGCCGGTGGGCTACGGTGAAGGTTGTGCGCCCCACCGCCAGCTCACGGAGTGATTCCTGAACGATGTGCTCGCTCTCGTTGTCAAGAGCCGAGGTGGCCTCGTCAAGGATGAGTATAGGCGGATCCTTGAGGAACACGCGGGCGAT
>JAZUOR010000307.1:0-3162 GCA_045604745.1 Acutalibacteraceae bacterium
TGTACGCCGCGCAGGAAGTGAGTAATGCGGAATTTGCGGTGGCTGAGTCAAACATTGAGCATGTCAGAAAGATCGCGCAGCTGTGCCGCGACGAAGGCATCGAGCTCATCATCGTGTTTGCTCCTATGTATGATGTTTACATCAGGTCGGTCAACTTTGCCAGCTGGACCGACAGGATCGCTCAGCTCGCGCAGGAGGAAAACGTCAGATACATTGATGCCAACGCCTGCTACGACGAAATCGGACTGACTGCTCAGGATTTTGAGGACGCATACACCGCATTCCATCACATGAACCAATCCGGAGCCGCCAAGTTTACCGAGTACCTTTTAGGAGTATTATAAAAATGAAACTGAAAGCACTATGCTCTGCGCTGATTTTTGTTCTGGTGGGGCTCCTGCTGTTTTCCGGAATGCAGGACATATTTGTCGAAAAGAATTCGTACGGCAAGTACCGCAACTGGAAGGCACAGGAGAACGTGGACGTTCTTGTTCTCGGCAACTCCCACGCATATAACGGCATCATACCTGTTGATCTGGAGGCGGCCTTTGAAGAGTCCCACAACGCGGAGGTCTCCGTGTTCGGCTATGGCATTTACGGAATGCGCATAGAGCAGATGTATTACTTTGCAAAAGAGATACTCAAGGATCACGTGCCCGATCTTATTCTGCTGGAAACCTATGCCTTCTGTCCGCTGGCCGATTCGGACCGCGAAATACTTGCCAGACGAGCCTTTGACGCCATGCCCATCAGTCTGAACAAGATTGAGGCCATCAACTACTGCGTGCTGGAGGATCGCTGGAGCTACTACATACCCTTCATCAAATACCATTCCCGGTGGAAGGAGCTTTCACAGAATGATTTTCAGCTGGTCTTTGACGAGCAGTCATGGGCAGCCAGCGGCAAGGTGGGCGAGTCGTCCGCGGAAGTCTGCGAGGATCCCGGCGACGGCTGGTTTTCTCAGGACACCACCGGCATCACCGAGCTGAGAGAGATCACTCCAACCGAAAAGGAATGCTTTGAAAATCTGCTTGCCCTGCTGGAAGAAAAGGGCGTTGACCTGTGTCTTGTCAGCGTGCCCTATAAAATCCAGATGGGACTTGACAGCATCGAGCAAATCAAAATAAACAATTATCTTGAAGAAAACTATGTGAACGGAGACTCGGTCAGACTGCTGGATATGAACAGAATGTGGGCTGAGATGGACTTCGGCTACAGTGATCTCTTCAATGAAGGACACGTCAATCAGGCCGGCGCGGCAAAGGTCACCGAACAGCTGACCCGGTATCTGAGTGACAACTATGACATTGCTGCGATAGCAGGATAGGAAAGAGGGGGATTGCGTGCTTTTTAATTCGATTCATTTTCTTATCTTTTTTCCGATAGTGGTGCTGGGATATTTTCTGATTCCGCACAAGGTAAGATACATCTGGCTGCTGTTTGCCAGCTATTATTTCTATATGTCCTGGAACCCGGAATATGCTCTGCTGATTGCAGCGTCCACGGTGGTGACATGGGCGAGCGGACTTGCGTTGTCCGAGTGCAAAAAGAGAAAAATCAAGGCATCGTGGAAGAAGGCATGCCTCATTGCCTGCCTTGTTTTCAATCTTGGTATACTGTTCTTTTTCAAATATTACGACTTTGCAGCCGTCAATATTGCAAAGGCATTTGAAATAGTCGGCCTCACTGTCCGGCTCCCGGCGTTTGATGTGCTGCTTCCGGTGGGCATATCGTTCTACACCTTCCAGGCTCTGGGATATGTTATTGATGTATACCGCGACGATATTCCCGCCGAGAAGGATCTGCTCCGGTATGCGCTGTTTGTTTCCTTCTTCCCGCAGCTTGTTGCCGGCCCCATTGAACGAAGCAAAAATCTGATGTCCCAGATGTATGAGCGTCACTATTTTGACGCAAAGCGCGCCAAGGACGGCCTGCTGCTTATGGGCTGGGGCTTTTTCCAGAAGCTGGTCATCGCTGACCGTATCGCTATACTGGTGACTGCGGTGTATGACAATTTCACCGAGTACACCGGCATTCAGGTCCTCATAGCCGTGATTCTCTTTGCTTTCCAGATATACTGTGATTTTGCGGGATATTCGGATATCGCAGTGGGCGCGGCAAGGGTCATGGGCTTCCGTCTTATGAAGAACTTCAAAAGCCCGTATTATGCAGCCACCGTCAGCGATTTCTGGCGCAACTGGCACATCTCGCTGACCAACTGGTTCCGCGATTACGTCTATATCCCACTGGGCGGCAACCGCAAGGGCAAGATGAAAAAATACCGCAATCTGCTCATCACCTTTTCGGTCAGCGGACTGTGGCACGGAGCCAGCTGGAACTACGTCATCTGGGGCGCACTCAACGGTATGTATCAGGTGGTCGGCGACGTTACAAAGCCGCTGCGCAGCAAGGCGCTGAATAAGCTTAACGTCAGGACCGACTGCTTCAGCTACCGCCTTTTCCAGGGGCTCATCACCTTTGTGCTGGTTGACTTCACATGGCTGTTCTTCCGTGCGGACGGAGTCATGAGCGCCCTGCGCATGCTCAGGCACATTGCCGGCAATTTCAGATGGATATCCATCATCAACCCCGACACGCTGATGGGTATTGATCCCATCGCCATGCCGGAAAAGGATTTCTATGTGATGCTGCTGGGGATCGCGGTTCTGATGATAGTGGACTACCTCAGACCCCGTGTTGATCTGAAGGCTGCCCTTGCCCGGCAGAACGTGGTTTTCCGCTACATTGTGTACTACATCATCATTTTCTCCATTCTCGTTTTCGGCATCTACGGTCCGGAATTCGACGCATCCACTTTCATATACTTCCAGTTCTGACAGGATACATATTACGGCAAAACCGGCCGCTGCGGCAGAATGATCTGCGCTGCGGCCGGTTTTTTTGCAAGCTGAAAAGGGAGACTGTGCCGTACGGGAATTCCTGCGTTGCCAATCATTTCTTTTTGTAATATAATCAGCAGCAGAATGATAGTCTGAATTATAAGCTTGAGGTATGGATGCTGCAATATGACAGATATGGAAAACAGCTGGGATAAGGTACTGAAGATAAGCACAGCCGGTCGTGACGCATCGAACTCCGACCAGTATCGTTACCCGTACGAGCCCACGCCCTATTGTGTGCTGGAGCGTCTGGCAGGGAGCG